>CANIIN010000104.1 GCA_947467405.1 Betaproteobacteria bacterium
CCTTGAGGATGTTGCGCAGGATCTTCTTGGTGTCGGGGTAGGTGGAGGTCGGGTGCGGGAAATCAGCCTCCCACAGCACATTCTCTACGCCGACCAGCTTGCGCAGTGCCACGCCTTGCTTCTCGTACCAGAAATTTACGTAGATGTTGCGCTTGAAGTATTCGGAGGGCTTCATCTTCATGCCTTCCTTCCACAGGCGCTGCTGGTTGTACTGGTGGTCGGCTGTTTCCAGCAGGTAGGGGACCCAGCCCAGGCCGCTTTCCACCGACATGAACTTGATATTCGGGAAACGATCCAGCACGTCGCAGAACAGCAGATTGGAGATGGCCGAGATGTTGCTCGTGATGGCCACGGTCGACAGGTGGGCCAGGCCGCGGTAGAACGAGTAACCCGACCAGCGATCGCCGGGGCTGGGACCCGAGCCGATGTGCAAGGCAACCGGCATGTCGAGTTCCTGGGCCGTCGCCCAGAGCGGATCCCAGGACTGGTCGTTGAAGTGGGCGCCGCCGAATTCCTGCGGTGCCGTGGTCCACACGATGCCGCGATGGCCGCGCGCAGCAGCGCGCTTGAGCTCCGTGATGGCGAGTTTCACGTCCCAGAACGGCAGCAGGCATTGCGCAACAAAGCGCGGGCTGACATCAGCCCATTCGTCGATGAGGTAGTCGTTGTAGGCCCGGATGCTGGCCATGCGCAGTTCCGTGTCGCCTCCGGACATGGCGCCGCCGCCGAATCCGGCCGCCTGCGGGAACAGGATTTCGGCGCCGACACCGTCCTTGTCCATGGTCTTGAGTCGTTCGAGGGCGTTGTAGGCGGCCGGCGGCGCGTCGATGAATCGCTTGTATTCACCGCGTTCGGGGTGCATGGCCGCCCCGGCCGTGCCGACCTTGCGCACCGGGTTGCCGTTGTAGACCCACCAGTCCCAGCCGTCCTTGTTCTCGATCTGCAGACAGCTGTTGCGGAACTTGGCAGGCACCCTGGAAGTGAAGGTGTCCGGCTTCTCCCAGACGTGGTCATCCGCAGAGATCGGGTAGATGAGCCTGCTGGCAGGCTTTGCTGCCTTGGTTTTTGCCGTCGTCGCGTGCTGTGTTGCTTGCTTCTTGACTGCCATGTGAACTCTCCTCGATGAATGTGATGGTTCGGCGCGGTCGCTCATGGGTGGCCAGCATGCCGAAGATTGCTGGCATCCAAGTTAGCGGCCAGCATACCGCCACCGTTGATCCAGATCAAAACCCGCAGTGCAGCAATTGCCGTTTACGGCAGAAGTTGCAGAAACAATGAACAGGCCTAAGTATTCACTGAACAAGGGGGCAAGCCCCCTTGCATATCCCCCACTCCAGAGGGAAGCTTTTCGAGGCATGCTGATTTTCTGCACTTGATCAGCGCTTCCCTAAGCGACCATTCGGTCGTTCCTTTGATTCCGGAGGCCAGCCTGTTATTGTCCGGTTGCGGGGTGCCATACCGTGCGCGCCCATCATCATCGCCATATTGTCGTCATTCTTATTCACCATCCATTCCATTGGCAGAACTCATGACTGAATCCCGTTCCGGCAATCGAATCGGCGCGCTGCGCGTCGGTGCCTCCATCCCGCAAACCGAAATCGGCAGCGACCCTGGCGCGATTCGCGAATTCGCACAGGCCGTGGAGCGCATGGGCTTCGAGCACATCGTGGTCTATGACCATGTGCTGGGCGCCGATCCCGCCGTGCATGGCAGCCAATTCCTGTACACCCACAAGGACGCCTTCCACGAGCCGTTTGTCACCATGGGCTTTCTGGCCGGCATCACCACCCGCTTGCGCTTCGCCACCGGGGTGCTGGTGCTGGCACAGCGTCAGGCGGCGCTGGTGGCCAAGCAGGCGGCCGAGGTGGACGTGTTGTCCGGCGGGCGCCTGCGCCTGGGCGTATCGGTGGGCTGGAACGCCGTCGAGCATCAGGCGCTGGGCACCGATTTCGCCACGCGTGGCGCGAGGATCGAGGAGCAGGTAGAGGTCATGCGTGCCCTGTGGACGCAGGACACGGTGACTTATCACGGCAGGTTTCATACCATCGAGGCGGCCGGCATCAGCCCGCGCCCGGTGCAGCAGCCCATCCCCATCTGGATGGGCGGCGAGGCCGATGTCGTCTTGAAGCGCATCGGACGCATTGCCGACGGTTGGTTCCCGGACATGGGCGCGCCGAGCGCCCAGCACCGCCGTCAGCTGGAGGTCATTCGCGCCGCGGCCAAGGTGGCGGGGCGGCCGCCATCGGCGGTGGATGTCGAACCGCACATCAATCTGACCGTCGACAAGGCGGACAGCTGGCAGGATTCGTTGAGCGCCTGGGAGGAACTCGGCGCGCGTCATTTCTTCATCTCCACCATGGGCGGCGGTCTGAACACGGTGCAAGCCCATCTGCGGAAGCTGGAAGAATTCTGCAAGGCGGTGCCGCAGGCGGTGCGACCGCTGTAACGCTTCATCGCCCAGTCACTCAATGATTCACTGAACAACGGGGCAAGCCCCCTGTATATCCCCCACTTCAGGGGGAAGCGCCGACGGCGTTGTGCCTATTCGCAACTTGATCAGCGCTTCCTTAACTGACCCCATCAACTGACCTCATAGGATTCGCAACATGTTCATTGGTCTCGATCACACCGGTCTGGCAGTGCGCGATCTCGACGCCGCCCGCGATCTGTTTGTCAGGCTGGGCTTCACGCTGACGCCGCGCGAAGCGCTGACCAAGCCTGGCCCTGACGGCAAACCGCTGAGTACCGGCGCCGACAATCACGTGTTCATGCTGGAGCAGGGCTATCAGGAACTGATCACCATCACCGACCCGACCGCCGGCCACATGCTGCTGCCGCGCCTGGAACGCTATTGGGGGCTGCATATCATCATCGTCGAGACCGACGATGCCGAAGGAGACTGCGACAAGCTCGCCCGTGCCGGCATTCCCGTGTCGCCCTGCGTGACCTGGGGGCGAGAAGTGCCCGGTCGTGGCGAGGCGCGCTTCCGTTTCTTTGTGGTCATGGATCCGGCCGCGCCCGAGTGCGTGCTGGGCGTGGTGCAGCACCTGACCCCCGAACTCCTGCGCACACCGGAACTGCTGGTTCACGCCAACGGAGCCATGGCCATCCGTGGCTGCACCATGCACGTGGCTGATGTGGTCGAGGCCCGGGCGCGCTACGGGAGGCTGTTCGGCAGCCTGGCCGGCGCGAAGCTGGAAGGAGACGAGGTGCGATTCGCCAACGGCACCTATTTGCGGCTGTCCGACAAGGCCGCCTTGGCCAAGGCCTATCCTGACGCCGAGTTTCCCGCCGCACCGGCCCTGGCGGCGGTCGAATTTTCGGTTCGGAACATGCCGTATATCGCGGCCAGCGGCGTGCCGATGCGTCAGGACGGCGACGCCTGCTGGCTGGCGCCGCAGGATGCCTTTGGCGGGGTGATCCGGTTTGTTCCGGCGTAAGAGCGGCGCCGGGCCAGGACAGACAATCCTTTTATCTGCAGCAACCTGACCGCTGAGCGCTGTCCGCGGGGGTGTCCCGTAGTACCATGGTGATCTGAAGTGTGGCCCGATTTGGTGCGTCTATCGAACGCTTATCGAAGTATGTGACTTTGTATCCAGGGAGGTTGTTCATGCGAGTTCACTCATTCTCCGCAATCCTTTTTGCCGGAGTTCTTTCTTTGTTCGCGTCGGTGGCTTCGGCCCAGGCGCCGGTGCGCGGTGGCACATTGACCATCGCGCTGCCAACCGAGCCGACGCAGTTGAACTCGGCCATCGATACCACGCAGCAGGTCAAGATCGTTGCCGGCAAGATTTTCAGCGGCCTGGTCAAGTACGACCTCAACATGAAGCTGCAGCCCGACCTGGCGACGTCCTGGGCGGTGAGCAAGGATGGCCTGAAGATCACCTTCAACCTGCGCAAGGGCGTGAAGTGGCATGACGGCAAGCCGTTCACCTCGGCCGACGTGGCGTTCTCGGTCATGAAGGCCTTCGGCCAGTACAACGGCCTGGTTCGCGCGGTCTTCGCCAATGTCGAGCGCGTCGATACGCCGGATGCCAACACCGCCGTGTTCATCATGAAGCAGCCCGCGGCCGCCATCATGAACGCGTTGCCGGTGGCCACCGCCACCATCCTGCCGGCGCACATCTACGACAACACCGATGTCCGCCAGAATCCGGCCAACCAGAAGCCGATCGGCACCGGCCCGTTCCGTTTCGTGGAATGGCAGCGCGGCAGTTCCATCGTGCTGGAACGCAACCCCGACTATTTCGAGAAGGGCAAGCCCTACCTCGACCGCATCGTGTTCCGCGTCATTCCCGACACGCAGTCGCGTGGCGCGGCGCTGGAGGCCGGTGAAGTCGACATGATCTACCACAGCACCGCGGCAGCCAGCGATGCCCGCCGCCTCGGCGCGCTGCCGAACATCGAGCTGACCACCTACGGCTACATCTTCGACTCCACGGTGTGCTTCGTCGAAGTCAACAACGAACACCCGATCCTCGGCAAGGCGGAGGTGCGTCGCGCGCTGGCCTATGCCATCGATCGCAAGTTCGTGCTCGACAACATCTGGTTCGGGTTCGGCACGCCGGCCAACACGCCGATTCACAATGCGCTGAAGCAGGCGGCCGCCGGCGCGGTGCCGCAGTACGCCTACAACCTCGCGCAGGCCGAAAAACTGCTGGACGAAGCGGGCTACAAGCGCGGCGCCGATGGCGTGCGTTTCAAGCTCAACATCGATTTCGTGCCGTTCGGCGACCAGTATTCGCGCATGGCGCAGTACGTTCGCCAGCAACTGACGCAGATCGGCGTGCAGGCGGAAGTGCGCAACACCGATTTCCCCGGCTGGATTCGCCGCATCTGGACCACGCATGACTGGGATCTGAACATGTCGGCCATCACCAATGCGTCGGATCCGTCCATCGGCGTGCAGCGCGCCTACTGGTCGAAGAACATCGTGCCGGGCACGCCGTTCACCAACGGCACGCACTTCAAGAACGCCGAGGTCGACAAACTGTTCGAACAGGTCGCCGTGGAGCAGAATGCGACCAAGCGCAAGGCGCAGTTCGCCAGCCTGCAGAAGATCCTGGCAACGGAACTCCCGGTCCTGCCGCTGGTTTCCATCGACCAATTCACCCTGGTCAACAAACGGGTCCAGAACCATTCCACGCTGGCCGATGGTGTCTACTCCGGCTATTCGGACGTCTGGATCAAGGCTGCCAAGTAACATTGTGCGCTGAGCCGCCGGTGGCGCCCTGAGGGGTGGTCGCCGGACGGTCCGTTGCAGCGGGAAAATCCATGGCAGTGAATCCTCCCGGCCGGGCAACCGGCCGGACTCGTTATATCCTGCGGCGCCTCGGTCAGGCGCTGGCCGTGCTCGTCATCGTGGTGGTGCTGCAGTTCTTCCTGCTGCATCTGGCGCCTGGCGACATTGCCGATGTCATCGCCGGGGAAGTGCAGGCGTCCGATCCCCAGTTCATCGCCAAGTTGCGGGCCGACTTCGGCCTGGACCAGTCGCTGCTCGTGCAACTCGGACTCTTTGCCTGGCACATCCTGCAACTGGATTTCGGCAATTCCCATGCGTTCAACGTACCGGTCATCCAGATCATCGCCGAGCGCCTGCCCGCCACCTTGCTGCTCATGACGACGGCCATCGGATCGGCCTTCGTGGTCGGATCGATGCTTGGCATGGCGGCAGCCATGAAGGTCGGGCGCTGGCCCGATGTGGTCATTTCCGTGCTGGCGTTGCTGTTCTACGCGACGCCAGCGTTCCTGGCCGGCATTGCGCTCATCCTGATTTTTTCCGTTCACCTCAACTGGCTGCCCATGACGGGCATGGCCACCACCTGGGTGACGCATACGTCGTGGTCGTATTTCGTCGATGTCGTGAAGCACCTCGTGATGCCGATGACGGCATTGAGCCTGTTCTATGTGGCCATCTATACGCGTCTCATGCGCGCCTCGATGCTGGAAGTGATGAACCTCGATTACGTTCGTACGGCACGCGCCAAGGGGCTGCGACCGCTGCGCATCATGTGGCGGCACATGGCGCGCAACGCCTTCCTGCCGGTGTTCACCATGCTCGGGCTGCAGGTGGGTTCGCTGCTGGGTGGCGCCATCCTCATCGAGACCGTGTTCGGCTGGCCCGGCATCGGGCGGCTCGCTTTCGAGGGGGTGTTCCGTCGCGACGTGCCGCTGGTCATGGGCATCCTGTTCCTGAGTTCCGTGCTGGTGTTGTCGGTCAGTCTGCTGATCGACCTGCTGTACACCAAGCTCGATCCGCGCATCACCATGCGCTGAACGATATCAACCATGCGCGACGTCATCTACCGATTGTTCAGAAGTCCCGCCGCCTTGATCGGCATGGCGCTGCTGCTGCTGGTGGCGATCATGGCCGCCAGCGCCTCGGTGTTCTACCCGCAGGGGCCGTTCAATCTGGTCGGCCAGCCGCTGGCCTGGCCTGGAAAGTTGCCGGGGTTGCCGTTCGGCACCGACTCGCTGGGCCGTGACGTGGTAGCCGGCATCCTGCACGGGTCGCGGGTGTCGCTGCTGATCGGACTGGCGGCGACCGTGGCCGCGCTGGCGCTGGGCATCGCCATCGGCGCGCCATCGGGCTACTTCGGCGGCTGGGTGGATGACGTGCTGATGCGCATCACCGATGCATTCCAGACCATTCCGCCATTCCTGCTGGCCATCGTGATCATCGTGATCGTCAGGCCCTCGGTGGCGACCATCATCTTCGCCATTGCGGCGATCTCGTGGCCGGCGGTGGCGCGACTGGTTCGCGCGGAGTTCCTGAAACTGCGCGAGGCCGAATTCGTGGCGTCGTGCCGCCTGATCGGCATGAGCGATGCGCGCATCATCTTCACGCAGATCCTGCCCAATGCCATGGCGCCCATCGTGGTGAGCGCGTCCATCATGGTGGCCTCCGCCATCCTCACCGAGTCGGCGCTGTCGTTTCTGGGATTGGGCGATCCGAACGCGATCTCCTGGGGCAGCATGGTCGGCATGGGTCGCTCGGATTTCCGCACCGCCTGGTACCTGGTGGCGATACCCGGTACGGCCATTGTGCTGACGGTGCTGGGCCTGAATCTGCTCGGCGACGGATTGAACGATGCCTTGAATACGCGCCTGCATCGGCGCCGGGCGGGAGCATGAACATCGCCGCCGCAAAGATCAAGCCAGCGCAGGACGGAACCGGTACCCGGGATGCGTTGCTGAGCGTGCAGAACCTGGGTGTGCGCCTGACCGATGGCGCGCCGATTGTGCAGGAACTGTCCTTTTCGATCGCCCGTGGCGAGACGCTGGCGCTGGTGGGCGAATCGGGCTGCGGCAAATCCATGACGGCGCTGGCCTTGATGGGTCTGTTGCCGCCGGGCATTGCGCTGGCCGGCGGCCAGGTGCATTTTGCCGGGCAGGATCTGGCGGTGCTGCCCGAGCGCCAATTGAGGCAACTGCGTGGCAACCGCATGGCCATGATTTTCCAGGAACCGATGACTTCGCTCAATCCGGTGCTGCGCGTGGGCGAGCAGATCATCGAGGTCATTCGCACCCACGAGAAGGTGGGCGCCAGAGCAGCGCGTGCCCGCGCCGCGGACCTGCTGGCGCTGGTGCATGTGCCCGACCCCGAACGACGGCTGGAAGCCTATCCGCACCAGTTGTCGGGCGGTCAGCGGCAGCGCGTGATGATCGCGGCGGCGCTGGCCTGTGGCCCGGATCTGCTCATCGCCGACGAGCCGACCACGGCGCTCGACGTGACCACGCAGGCCGAGATTCTGCGACTGCTTCGTGAACTGCAGGCGGCGCGCGGATTGGCGCTGCTGCTGATCACGCATGACCTGGGCGTGGTCGGGCAGATGGCCGATCGC
>CANIIN010000105.1 GCA_947467405.1 Betaproteobacteria bacterium
CGGACT
This sequence comes from Betaproteobacteria bacterium, assembly GCA_947467405.1. GTDB lineage: Bacteria > Pseudomonadota > Gammaproteobacteria > Burkholderiales > SG8-39 > CAIYPG01. The sequence goes on from CANIIN010000105.1 coordinate 7, forward strand.
CGAGCAGGCCCTGGCCGGCATCAATGCCCGCGTCGCGTCGGCCGCGGCCGCGGCGACCTCGAACCTGGAACCGGTGGCCGGCGACAACTTCGCCTATACGGCCAAGTACAAGACCATTGACTGGACCGGCGAACTCGAAGCGCATGAAATCGACCTCACCACCGGCGCCGTCAAGACCGCCGTGATCTGGTCGGCCCAGTCGGCGCTGGACGCCAAGGTCGGCAATCTGTGCGACAACCGCACCATCTACCTGTTCCGTTCCGGCGCCAGCAACAACCGCACGCCGTTCACCTGGAACACCTCGGCCTGCGATTCCGGGATGGCCCCGACGGGCACGGCGACCACCGGACTGAATTCGACGGAGCAGGGTTACTTCAGTTCGACCCAGCTGGCCGCCCTCAGCCAGTACGCCACCATGACCGATGGCACCGGCACCCCGGCAACGGACAACCAGCGCGGCACGGCATACGGCGACAAGCTGGTCAACTTCGTGCGCGGCCAGCGCTATTACGAGGGCTACGTCACCAACAACGCCAACAAGCTGTACCGGACCCGCGCCAACGTGCTGGGCGACATCGTGAACGCCCAGCCGGTGTATGTGAAAGCGCCGTTCGGATCGTTTACCGACAGCGGCTACAGCACCTTCAAGAGCGACAATGCCAGCCGCACGCCGATGGTGTACGTGGCGGCCAACGACGGCATGCTGCACGGATTCTATGCCGGCACGTCGGCCTCCGATGCGAATGGCGGCAAGGAAGCCTGGGCCTTCATCCCCAGCATCGTCCTGCCCAATCTCTACAAGCTGGCCGACGACAACTACGCCAACACGCACGCTTACTCCGTGGACGGCACGCCGACGGTCGGGGACTTCTATGACTCCGCGGCCTCGACCTGGAAGACCATGCTGGTGGCGGGCCTGAACGCCGGCGGGCGGGGCTACTACGCGCTGGACGTGACCGACCCGGCTTCGCCCAAGGGCCTGTGGGAATTCAAGTGGAGCGACACCTGCTACGACGCGACCAATTCAGCCACCGCCTACGCCGACTGCCATGTCGGACTGACCTTCAACGATCCGCTCATCACCAAATTGTCCGACGGCACCTGGGTGGTGATCGTCACCTCCGGCGTGAACAACGTCAATTCGCCCAACAAGACGGGCGACGGGCTGGGCTACCTGTACGTGCTGCGCGCCTACGACGGCAAGATCCTGTACAAGATCGCGACCACCGCCGGCACCGCCGCGACCCCCAGCGGCCTGAATCACGCCATCAACTGGGTGGACAACACGACCGTGGACAACACCACGCTGCGCGTCTATGCCGGCGACCTGCTCGGCAACCTGTGGCGCTTCGACGTCAACGACACCATCAACCCGACCGGCCGCGAAGCCACGCTGATCGGCACCGCCAAGGCGCCCAACGGCACGGCCCAGCCCATCAGCACGCGACCGGAAGTGGCCCTGAACGGCAGCCAGCCCTTCATTTTGTTCGGCACCGGCCGCATGCTCGGCAGCAGTGACCTGACCGACACACAGGTGCAGTCGATCTACGGCGTGATCGACCCGTTGACGGCGACCACCGCCTACACCGACCTGCGCGGCTCGATGAAGCCGATGACCATGACCCAGGTCGGGACCGGATCCACGGCGACGCGCACCATCGCCTGTGCCGGCACATCGACCCAGTGCAACCTCTCGTCGGGATGGGTCGTCAACCTGCCGGACAGCGGCGAACGGGTCAACGTGGACGTGAAGCTTCAGCTCGGTACGCTGGTGGTGGCCAGCAACGTGCCGCAATCGTCGGCCTGTACCATCGGCGGCTACAGCTGGATCAATTACTTCAACTTCTCGACCGGCACGGCGGTGGCCAACAGCACCGGCGGCGCGGTATCGCAGAAGCTGTCGGATTCGCTGGCGGTCGGCCTGAACATCGTGCGCCTGCCGGACGGCCGGACGGTGGTGATCACCACCACATCCGACGCCAGGCAGACCACGATCGCGGCGCCGTTCGATACGCCGGCCCCGACCGGCAAGCGCATCAGCTGGCGCGAAATCCCGCAGCAGTAAGGGACTTGCACGACAGTGGGCGCAACCTGTTGGCGCATGGCATTCTGGCCAGACCAGGCGACGCCCATCAGGCTGCGCCTGGTCATTGCGCTGGCCATGTCGCTGGCTCTGCATGCAGCGCTGATTTTCGGCGTCCGCTCCGGACGCGGGCACGGCGGTGGCGCGATGGATGGTACGGGCGGTAGCAGCCGAATCGCCGTGCGATTCATGGCTGCCGAGGTTCTAGCACCAGATCCCGCACAGAACTCCGTCGCGCAGAACCCGATGCCGGCGGGCGCCTCGCTTGCCGCGGGTGGCCGATCACGCGCGGCCGCCACCGGCGCGCTGCCGCTGGACTTCAGTCTCACCAGGCAGTACTACCTGGCCAGCCGCATCAACAAGCCACCGCTGCTGCTCGGCAAACTGCAATTCGATTTTCCCGAAGGCATCGAGCAGCGCAACGGGACAGTCATCGTGAAGGTGCTGATCAACGCCAGCGGGGGCGTCGATGACGCCATGGTGGAAAGCAGCGATCCGCCGGGCGTGTTCGATGCCAGTGCCGTGCAGGTTCTGGCGAAGGCGAAATTCTCGCCCGGAGAACTGATCGGACAGCAGGTGCCCAGCCAATTGCTGTACGAAGTGCACTACAGCAATGCCGGCAACGTCGCGCCGGATTATCAGTTGCTCAAGGCCGAGCCAACGGCGCCCGCGAAGAGCAACGCCGCCAGTCCGAACGGATCATCCGGCAAGGGGCGTTAAGCGGCACAGTCGCGGCGGCCTTCGCGGAGAAATGCGCGCAGTCGTCAGCGCAGCTTGCAGGCCGGGACGGGAAGTCGGCGCACCGGCAGGACGCGATGTTCAATCCGAAACGCTGAGCCCCTTGGGCAACGGAAACACCACGTTCTCATCAATGCCGCTCAGCTGGTTGACGCGCTTGGCGCCCAGCGCCTGCAGGGCCGCGATGACATCCAGCACCAGCACCTCGGGCGCCGATGCGCCGGCCGTCACGCCGATGCGCTGCTTGCCGGCGATCCACTCCGGCTTCAATTCGGACGCATCGTCCACCATGTAGGCATCCGCGCCGAGTCCTGTTGCGACTTCGCGCAGGCGATTCGAATTCGAACTGTTCGGCGAACCCACCACGATCACGACATCGCATTGCGGCGTCATGAATTTCACCGCGTCCTGACGATTCTGCGTGGCGTAACAGATGTCGTCCTTCTTCGGGCCGACGATGTCCGGGAAGCGCGCGCGCAACGCCGCCACCACGATCGCCGCGTCGTCCACGGACAGCGTGGTCTGCGTGACGTAGGCCAGTTGCGCCGGGTCGCGCACATCGAGCTTACCGACGTCGGCGGCCGTTTCAACCAGATACATGCCCTCGACGGCACTGCCATTGCCGGGACTCTGGCCCATGGTGCCCTCTACTTCGGGATGTCCGCGATGGCCGATCATGATGATCTCGCGCCCGGCCGTGCGCATCTTCGCCACCTCGACGTGCACCTTGGTGACCAGCGGGCAGGTGGCATCGAACACCTTCAATCCGCGGCCTTCGGCTTCGGCGCGCACCGCCTTGGACACGCCATGCGCGCTGAAAATGACCGTGCTGCCCTCGGGAACATCCTCGAGCTGCTCGACGAATATTGCGCCCTTGCGCCGCAGATCGTCGACCACATAGCGGTTGTGCACCACCTCGTGCCGGACATAGATGGGCGCACCATGCAGATGGAGCGCGCGTTCGACAATGCTGATGGCGCGCTCGACGCCGGCGCAGAAACCTCTCGGATTGGCTAGCAGGACTTCCATGTCGACCTTCAAGGTTTGGAACGATCGTCCGGGGACGAATGATCAGCCGCGCGTTCAGACGGCGCGGCGGTGTGTTTGGAAAGAAAACCGTCCAGGATAACCAGCGCGGCACCAAGGGTAATCGCCGAGTCGGCCAGATTGAAGGCGGGCCAATAATACCCGCCGGCATGAAAGAGCAGGAAGTCCACGACCCGGCCGTGTTCGATCCGGTCCCACAGATTGCCGAGCGCGCCGCCAAGAATCAGCGACAGGCCGGAACAGAACAGCAGGTCGCCCGGTTGGCGAGTCAGCAGCCAGACAATGACAATGGTGGCGACAACGGCCACCGCCACCAGCACGGCACGTTGCCACGCTTCACCGCCGGCGAGGAAGCTGAAGGCGGCGCCGCTGTTGAACCACAGCACCAGATTGAAAAACGGCGCGACCACGATGCTTTCGCCGGCCTGAAGTCCGCGCAGAACCAGCAGCTTGGTCCAGCGATCCAGCCCGGCGACGACCAGTGCCGCCGCCAACCAGGGCAGGATGCGCCGCAATGAGCCGCTCACGCGTGCCTTCTGACCTCGCCGGGGCCGGCAAGATTGTCGACGCAGCGGCCGCAGATTCCCGGATGCGCGGCATGCGAGCCCACGTCATCGCGGTAATGCCAGCAACGCTCGCACTTGGCTGCCGCGCTCGGCGTGGCGACAATGCCTTCAGCCTGTTCGGACGCTGCGCGCTCGACCCTGGCCTGCGACGTGATCAGCGCGAAGCGCAGCTCGTCTTCCAATCCAGCCAGCGCATCGAACTTGTCGCCCGACACGCGCACCGTGACGTCGGCCTGCAGGGACGAACCGATCTTGCCTGCCGCGCGCAGCTGTTCCAGCTCGCGCTGCACGTCGGCCCTGACCGTGCGGATGCTGGTCCAACGCGACATCAATGCGTCCTGCCCGGCAATCTCGGGCAGCACATGCCAGGCGCTCAGTTGCACACTGTCGCTGCCATCGCCCGCGATCGCCCACGCCTCTTCGGCCGTGAAGGACAGTATCGGCGCCATCAGGCGCAGCAGGGTCTGCGTGATGTGCCACAGCGCGCTTTGCGCGGAACGGCGCGGCGCCGACGCGGCGCCGGTGGTGTAGAGACGATCCTTCAACACATCGAGGTAGAACGCGCCCAGGTCCTCCGAGCAGAATGCCTGCAGACGCTGCACGGCCAGATGGAATTCGTAGCGCTCGTAGTAACCGCTGATCTCCTTCTGCAACTGCGCGGTCAGCGCGACGGCATAGCGATCGATCCCGGTCCATTCGCCGACCGGCAGCATGTGCCTGGCGGCGTCGAAGTCGGCCGTATTCGCCATCAGGAAGCGCAGCGTATTGCGGATGCGGCGATAGGACTCCACCACGCGCTTCAGGATCTCGTCCGAGATCGACAGCTCGCCCGAGTAATCGGTGCTGGCGACCCACAGGCGCAGGATTTCCGCGCCCAGCGTGTCCGACACTTTTTGCGGCGCAATCACGTTGCCCATCGACTTGGACATCTTGCGGCCCTGCCCGTCCACCACGAAACCATGCGTGAGCAGCGCCTTGTAGGGCGGCTCGCCGTTCATCATGCTGGACACCAGCAACGACGAGTGGAACCAGCCGCGATGCTGGTCGGAACCCTCCAGGTACAGGTCGGCCGGGAACTGCAGCAGAGCGCCGTGCGAACCCGCGCCGGTCTTTGCTCCGTCGGGTCCGCCCATGACGGTGAAATGCGTGGAGCCGGAATCGAACCACACGTCCAGCGTGTCCTTGATCTTCTCGTATTGGGCCGCCTCGTCGGCGCCCAGCAGATCGGCGGGCTGAATGCGCTGCCAGGCCTCGATGCCCGATTCTTCGACGCGCTTCGCCACTTCCTCGAGAAGCTCCAGCGTGCGCGGGTGCAACACGCCGGTTTCGCGATGCACGAAGAACGGCATCGGCACGCCCCATTGGCGTTGCCGCGACAAGGTCCAGTCCGGGCGATTGGCGATCATCGAGTGCAGGCGCGCCTTGCCCCATTCCGGAAAGAATTGCGTCGCTTCGATGCCGCGCAAGGCGGTGGTGCGCAGGCTCTCCGCGGGCTTGGCCCCCGCATACCCCGGCACCTCATCCATGCCGGCAAACCACTGCGTGGTGGCGCGGTAGATGATGGGCGTCTTGTGCCGCCAGCAATGCATGTAGCTGTGCACGTAGGTCTCGCTGTGCAACAGGCAGCCGCACTCGTCGATTTTCTTGATGACTTCGGGATTGGCCTTCCAGATCATCATGCCGCCGAAGAACGGCAGCGAGGCGGCATATTTGCCATCGCCCTGCACCGGCGTGAGGATGTCATCGTCCCTGGTGCCGTACTGGCGGCAGGACTGGAAGTCTTCCACGCCGTAGGCCGGTGCGGAGTGAACGATGCCGGTGCCGGTATCGAGCGTGACGTAGCTGCCGAGATACACCGGCGAACGGCGATCATGGAAAGGATGCTGGAACTCGACCAGTTCCAGCGCCTTGCCGACGCAGGTGCCCAGCACGCTGCCGGTCAAACCATAGCGCTGCAGGCAGGCTTCGCGCAGTTCGCTGGCGAGAATCAGCAGGCCGCGCGGGGTCTGCACCAGGTCGTAGCTGAACTCGGGATGGACGTTGAGCGCCTGATTGGCGGGAATGGTCCACGGCGTGGTGGTCCAGATGACCGCCCAGCCCTTGGCGTCCGGCAGCGCGCTCAGGCCGAATGCCTTGGCGATGCGGTCCGGTTGCGCGAACGGGAACCCGACATCGATGGCGGAATCCTTCTTGTCGGCGTACTCCACCTCGGCTTCCGCCAGCGCCGATCCGCAATCGAAACACCAGTTGACCGGTTTCAGGCCGCGATAGACATAGCCCTTCTGCAGCAATTTTCCCAGGCCGCGGATTTCATCGGCCTCGTTGCCGTAAGCCATGGTGTGATACGGATTGTCCCAGTCGCCCAGCACGCCGAGGCGCTTGAAGTCCTTCTTCTGCCGTTCGATCTGTTCTGCGGCATAGGCCCGCGCGTGTTTCTGCGTTTCCTCGACCGGAATGTTCTTGCCGTGGGTCTTCTCGATCTGCACTTCGATCGGCATGCCGTGGCAGTCCCAGCCCGGCACGTACACGGCGTCGAATCCCGAGAGTTGCCGCGCGCGGACGATGATGTCCTTGAGGATCTTGTTGACCGCGTGGCCGATGTGAATGTCGCCGTTGGCATAGGGCGGACCGTCGTGCAGAACGAACTTCGGACGCCCCTTGGACGCCTCGCGAATGCGCTGGTAGAGGCCGCCGTCATTCCATTGCTGGACCCATCCCGGTTCGCGCTTGGCGAGATCGCCGCGCATCGGGAACGGGGTATCGGGAAGGTTGAGCGTTCCGCGATAATCGGATTTCTTGTTGTCTTTGCCTGCAGTCATTACTTTCAGCCGTTGGTATTTCCGCCCGCGCCGGACATGACCGGCGTGGCGATGGAACTGACAGGGGCGGCAGCGGTCGATGCCTGCCGCGCGTGAATGGCGCGCGCCGACTCGCAGTCCCTGCCGATCTGCGCCGTGAGGGTTTCCAGGTCAGGGTACTTCTCTTCATCACGGATCTTGGCGATGAATTCGACCCTGACATGTTCGCCGTAGAGATCGCCCGAAAAATCGAATACATGCACTTCCAGCACGGCCGCCGCATCGCCGGCCTTCACGGTCGGGCGCGTTCCCAGGCTGGCCACCGCCGCGCGGGGCGCCGGTCCGGCGCCGTGCAACAGCACGGCGAAGATGCCGTTCACGGGAGGACGGTTGTGGTCGAGTTGCACATTGGCAGTGGGGAAGCCCAATTCGCGACCCAGCTTGTCGCCGTGCAGCACCCTGCCGCTGATGCTGTAGTGGCGGCCGAGAAACTCCGCGGCGCGAGCGAGATTGCCCGATGCCAGCGCATTGCGGATGGCCGAACTGGATACGCGCATGCCGGATCGCGTGATGGTCGGCATCGCTTCGACTTCGAAACC
>CANIIN010000106.1 GCA_947467405.1 Betaproteobacteria bacterium
GCAGAGATCGACGCCCTCAAGGCGAAAAAGATCGTCTGAGCCGGGCTGGTGAGCCGGCGGTGATGCCGGGTTGCAGTCAATGCAAAAAGGGCGCGTTTTCGAACGTGCCCTTTTTCGTTTCTACGATTCGGGAGCCGGCTCACCGGGTCGGTTGATACCGCGAGATCATCGTCGGCTTTCTGTCGGTCTCCAGACCAGGACTTGATCAGCGCTTCCTCGAGGATGGCTGCAAGGTGCGTGGCGACCGCTGTTTCGATTCGATTGCGCGCACCGGCCTGCGCGGGCAGTGCGGCTATCGCTTGCCGCACCGCGTTCGATAGCTCAGTCATGCCGTCATCAAGCACCGCCCCGATCAGTTCTTCCTTCGAGCGGTAGTGATAATAGATGCTGCCCGCTTCGACGCTCGCCTGACTGGTGATGGCGCGCATGGTCGTGCCGACATAGCCGCGTTCGCGGAAGAACCGTGCTGCGGCGTCCAGCAGACGGCTGCGGGAATGTTCGGCTTTCTTGCCCTTGCAGCTCATGCGGTCGGATTCATTGCGTTATGCCATACAACCGAATCCCGCCTGTGAGGTCTGGAAAGGCGTGTCGGAACGGTTGATTTTCGCAGGGAAAACCTGTGTTTTCGGAGTCTTCTGAGTCGGACAGATTCTAATATCGGTTCAAAAGCATTGTAGAATTCAAGCCTTGCCGGACGCCTGCATCAGATGTGTCAGATGTCTGTGCGCTTGACAGTTCCCGAGACCTATCCCGTTTACATCGCTATCTGAATCCCTGCCGAATCCGGAGAGAACAAATGATGATTCCCGCCCCCGACCAGTATCAGGAAATCCGCGAAGCCGTTGGCGGCCTGTGTGCCGATTACGGCGATGACTACTGGCTGAAGGTTGACCAGGCCAAGGTTTATCCGGAAGAGTTCGTGAAGGCGCTGACCAGCGCGGGTTGGCTCGCCGCCCTGATTCCGCAGGAGTACGGCGGATCGGGACTGACACTGGCGGAAGCCTCCGTGATCATGGAGACCACCAACCGCCACGGCGCCAACTCCGGCTTCTACCATGGCCAGATGTACAACATGAACACCGTGCTGCGCAATGGCTCTGACGAGCAGAAGAAGAAGTACCTGCCGCGCATCGCGTCCGGAGAGTTGCGCATGCAGGCCATGGGGGTGACCGAGCCGACCACGGGGACCGATACCACGAAGTTGAAGACCACGGCGGTGAAGAAGGGCGACAAGTACATCGTCAACGGACAGAAAGTATGGATTTCGCGTGTGCAGCATTCCGATCTCATGATCCTCCTGGCCCGCACCACGCCGATCAGCGAGGTCAAGCGCAAGTCCGATGGCCTGTCGGTGTTCATCGTCGACCTCCATACCGTCATCGGCAAGAGCCTCACCGTGAAGCCGATCGCCAACATGGTCAATCACGAGACCAATGAATTGTTCTTCGAGAACATGGAAATTCCTGCCGAAAATCTCATCGGAGAAGAAGGCAAGGGATTCAAGTACATTCTGGACGGGCTGAATTCCGAGCGCACGCTGATCGCCGCTGAATGCATCGGCGACGGCTACTGGTTCGTCGAGCGCGCCTCCAACTATGCCAAGGAGCGCATCGTGTTCGATCGCCCGATCGGGCAGAATCAGGGCGTGCAGTTCCCCATTGCTGACGCCTTCATGGAAGTCGAAGCGGCCAGCCTGATGCGCTTCAAGGCGGCGCAACTGATCGATGAACACAAGCAGGCTGGTGCAGAGGCCAACATGGCGAAGCACCTTGCCGCCAAGGCCGCGTGGGAGGCCGCCAACGCGTGCATTCAGACGCATGGCGGTTTCGGATTTGCGGAGGAGTACCACATCGAGCGGAAATTCCGCGAAACCCGCCTGTACCAGGTGGCGCCGATCTCGACCAATCTGATTCTCAGCTACATCGCGGAACACGTGCTGGGCATGCCGCGCTCGTTCTGATGCCTTCTGCCTGTCCTGCAACGGGTGGATGATCGCGAGATGAGCGCTTTGCGCCCGCTGGATGGTGTAACGGTGCTGTCGCTGGAGCAGGCTGTATCCGCTCCATTCGCAACGCGCCAGTTGGCGGATCTGGGCGCTCGCGTCATCAAGGTCGAGAGACCCGATGTGGGTGATTTCGCACGGAACTACGACACACGGGTATCCGGACTCGCATCCTATTTCGTCTGGCTCAATCGTTCCAAGGAAAGCCTGACGCTTGACGTCAAGCATCCGGAAGCGAAAACCATCCTCGCGCGCCTGCTGACCAAGTCCGATGTGCTGGTGCAGAATCTGGTCCCCGGCGCTGCGGGTCGCCTGGGTTTGTCCGCACCGGTATTGCGGGAGCAGCATCCGCGTCTGATCGTCTGCGACATCTCCGGCTATGGCGATGATGGTCCGTACCGAGACAAGAAGGCCTACGACATGATGCTGCAGGCGGAGTCCGGATTGCTGGCAGCAACCGGCATTGCGGAGGCCCAGGCGCGGACCGGGTTCTCGGCTGCGGACATCTCTGCCGGCATGTATGCCTACAGCAATATCCTGTCCGCGCTGCTGCTGCGCGGGCGCACCGGCCAGGGAAGTCACATTGATGTATCCATGCTCGAGACGATCGTGGAATGGATGGGTAATCCACTCTATTACACCTATCAGGGCGCGGCCCCCGCGCCTAGAGCCGGGGCGTTCCATCCCAGCGTGCAGCCATATGGTCCTTTCCGTGCCGGGGACGGCAGGGAAGTGATGTTGGCGGTACAGAATGAGCGCGAGTGGTCGGTATTCTGCAGCGAAGTGCTTGGCCAACCGCAGTTGAAGGATGACGTTCGTTTCGCCAGCAACGTGCTGCGGGCGACGAACCGTCAGGTACTGGTGGGGGTCATTGAAGCAGCCTTCTCCGGGCTGACTTCCACGCAGGTCGTGGCGATGCTGGATAAGGCCGGTATTGCAACAGCGAACGTCAATACCGTGGATCAGTTGTGGTCGCATCCGCAATTGGCTGCGCGCCAACGCTGGCGCGAGATTGGGTCGCCGGTCGGGACCATTCCGGCGCTGTTGCCGCCCGGACGCAATGACGCATACGACTACCGCATGGACGCGGTGCCCGGTATTGGCCAGCATACCGATGCGATTCTTGATGAGCTTGGCTACACGGGTGCGGAGATCAGCCGCTTGCGCGAGCAGCGCGCCATCTGACCAGGCCGTCGCCATGCCTGCGAGCGACGCGCCGGTCGCCAGACAGGGATGAAGCCTGCTTTCCTATGGGAGTTGCCTGAAGACGCCCGTCTGGAGCGGATCTTCAAGGCATGGCCACCATGCGATTTATTCGCGCGATCTGTCATGCTGGCCAGTCATGATGATGTGCGGTTGAATGGTGCTCAGGCATCCGGTGTCGCGCCCTGACGATGGCTCGCGACAGGAAGAATGGGAAGTCGAGGGGGCGCCGTTTCTCCGCAGGTCAGTCAAGGGCTTCCAGACGGCCAGCAGGCCTGCAGCAGGCCCTGAAACGGTTCCTTTCCGGTGCACAGGGCGTGCAGACCGACACGCACTGAAGCAGTCCTTGCGGTAAAATATCGCATCGCCGCAATGCCTTACGCGGCCATATGAGAGTCGCCTTTGAAAGCAACCTTTCTCGATTTCGAGCAGCCGATCGCTGAGTTGGAAACGAAGATCGAAGAGCTGCGGTACGTGCAGGATGATTCTGCAGTGGACATTTCGGAGGAAATTGGCCGCCTGCAGAAGAAAAGCAATGCACTGACCAAGGATATCTACGCCAAGCTGAGTGCCTGGCAGGTCACGATGGTGTCTCGTCATCCGCAGCGACCGTACACACTGGATTACATCAATGCCATTTTCACGGACTTCGTGGAATTGCACGGTGATCGCTCTTACGCGGACGATCCGTCGATTGTCGGCGGACTTGCCCGTTTCAATGACCAGCCGGTGATGGTGATCGGGCATCAGAAGGGGCGTGACACCAAAGAGAAGATCTACCGCAATTTCGGCATGCCGCGTCCGGAAGGCTATCGCAAAGCCATGCGGCTCATGCGGCTGGCCGAGAAGTTCGGCATTCCAATCATCACTTTCATCGACACACCGGGAGCCTATCCCGGGATCGGCGCCGAGGAGCGTGGCCAGTCGGAGGCCATCGGCCGCAGCCTTTACGTCATGGCCGAATTGAAGGTGCCGGTCATTTGCACGGTGATCGGCGAGGGCGGGTCGGGCGGCGCGCTGGCCATTTCGGTGGGTGATCAACTCATGATGATGCAGTACTCGACCTACTCGGTGATTTCCCCGGAAGGCTGCGCGTCAATTCTCTGGAAGAGCGCAGAGAAGGCATCGGAAGCCGCTGAAACCCTCGGCATCACGTCCGCCAGGCTGAAATCGTTCGGGATCGTCGACAAGATCATCAGCGAGCCGCTCGGAGGCGCCCACCGCGATCCCGAGGCTGCCGCACAAAACCTCAAGAAGGCTCTTCAGGACGCCATGCGTTCGCTGGCCGCCAAGAGCACCGCCGAGCTCATCGAGGAGCGATTCGAGAAGCTCATGGGCTATGGCAAGTACAAGGAAGTCGCAGTACGCTGATCTGCCCGGACGAGTCGGCGAGCAGCTGAGTCGCTCGCTGGCCCCCGGAGCCAATCTGCTGCTCGGTCTGTCGGGCGGCATCGATTCAGTCGTCCTGTTGCACATTCTGCGCAGGCTCGCCCCGCAACTCAGGTTCTCCGTGCGCGCGTTGTACATCAATCACGGCATCAGCGCGAATGCAGCATCTTGGGGAGTCTTTTGCGAAAGGCTATGCACAACGCTTGCCGTGCCGTTTGCTTCCGAGGCCGTTGATATCGTGCCCTATCGTGAATTGGGTATCGAAGGGGCTGCCAGACAGGCCCGCCATGAGGCGCTGGCCCGCCAAGCAGGAGAATTCACCGATTTCATCGTACTCGCCCAGCATCGGGATGATCAGGCCGAGACCCTTCTGCTGCAGCTGGCGCGCGGTGCAGGCGCCCGGGGACTGGCTGGCATGCCGGTGGATCGGGAGATCCGTGGTTCGACCGCGCGCCTGTTGCGGCCCATGTTGGGCGAAACGCGGCAGCAGATTCTGGATTGGGCGAAGCAGCAGAACCTGGAGTGGGTAGAGGACGAGTCCAACGATGACATCGCCTTGAAGCGCAACTTCATCCGCGCGGAGGTCCTTCCGCAGCTGGAGCGTGGTTTTCCCGGCGCGTCAGCTGCGATGGCAAGAAGCGCCAAGCTGCTGGGCGATGCGAGCATGCTGTTGGATCGCATGGCGGATGACGACCTTGAAGAGGTGTCCATGGCGCACGGGATCCGTGTGAGCGAACTCAAGGCGTTGGGAGAAGCCAGGGCGCGAAATGTGCTGCGCCGCTGGTCCGAGCGTCGCGGTGTTCCATGGCCGGGTCTGCAGCGGATCAACGAGTTGCTGCGCCAGTTGACGGAGGCGCGCAGCGATGCGCTGATCAATATTGGTGTTCAAGGTTGGTCTTTGCGCCGCTACCGGGGCCTGCTGCTGATTGAACCGCCAGGCCATCCTCGGGATGCCGACTTTATCGAGCGCTGGGATGGCGAGCCTCTAATGCCATTGATTGCCTTGGGTGGTCTTTTGCACTTCAAGCCGGAGCAGGGTCGCGGACTGTCGGTGTCGAAGTTGCGAGAGGGGGCGGTGACGGTGCGGTTGCGCAGCGGGGGCGAACGCGTGCAGTTAAGCGCGAATGGCCGCCACCGCACCCTGAAGAACCTTTTCCAGGAGCGTGCCGTGCCGCCTTGGCGGAGGCTGCAATGGCCGCTGCTGTATTCGGGTGACAATCTTGTGGCGATACCGGGGATCGGTGAATCCGTGGAATTCAAGGCCATGCCGGACGAACCGGGGCTCATCGTGAGCTGGGAGCGATTCGATGAAGGTGACCACGTGTTGCAGGACACGGTCGCCTGAACGGAGTTCGTGTTATTGGCCTCCGCCATCAGTATCCGGTGATGGCATGGGCAGCAGGTTCTTGAATCTTGCCCGGATCAGCGTGCCTTTCCCGGAAGGTGGCGTTTGTATCTCGACTTTTCCGCCAAAGCGACGGGCAATTTCACTGACAATGGCAAGGCCAAGTCCGCACCCCTCGCCGGATGTCCCGCGCGCGCGATAGAACCGCTCGAAAACACGGCTTCTTTCGTCTACAGGGATTCCCTGACCATCATCCTCGACTTCCACAATCGACTCGGTGCCGAGATGCAACGTGCGCACGGTGACGCTTCCGTTGGCAGGCGTGTATGAGAGTGAATTGTCTACCAGGTTGGCGAGCAATTCCCGCACCAGAAGGGCATCGGCGATGACCCAGGCATCATCCAGTTCAAATCCGAGGTCAATGTCCTTGGCCATGGCGCGGGGTACCCAGTCCTGCGCGACGCGATTGGCGACTTCGCGCAGATTCAGCGGAATGGCCATCGCAGCATCGCCGGCACCCGGCTCGGCACGAGCAAGGGTGAGCAATTGGTTGATCAGGTGGCTGGTGCGCTCCGTCTCGCCGGCAATGATGTCGAGCAGTGCACGCAGTTCGTCGGTGCTTGGCTGGCGGCGCGCCAGCTCGGCATGGGTTTTCAATCCAGCCAGGGGAGTGCGCAACTGATGCGCAGCGTTGGCGATGAAGCGCTGCTGGCTGTCAATTGCGGATTTCAGCCTGTTCATCAATTGATTGATGGCGCCGATGACCGGCTTCACCTCGGCCGGCTTGTCGTCAACACTGACCGGACGCAGATCCTGGGGCGAGCGTGCCGCGATCTCGTCACGCAGCCTGTCCAATGGCTCCAGTCCGCGTCCGATTCCAAGCCACAGGAGAACGATTGCGGTGGCTGCGACCAGCACTTCCGAGCTCAACATTGCAACGAGCATTTCCCGCACCATCGTGTCCCGCTTGACCGTGGTTTCTGCCACTTGCACGAGAATCGGCCCTGTCGCGTGAGGGACCTGAAGTGCCGCGATGCGTATGCGTTCGCCATTGAGTACGCCGTTATAGAAGACGTGCTCGCCAACAGGGATGGGGTCTTCAGGCGAAGGCAGGGTGGTGGTTCCCAGCGCCGTATCTCCGCGTGAATTGCGTACCTGAACGAAGATCCGATCGCGCGTATCGATGCGCAAGGCATCCAGTGCACTCAGCGGAAGGTCAACGGCAATCTTGTGATCGTTGATGACAACGTGGCTCGATATGGCCAACGCGGGGTCGAGCAGGGCGCTGTCGTAGGCGGAATTGGCCGCACCGAGGGCCAGGTAGTAAGTCGGAATCGCGCTGGCGAGAACCAGAGTCGCGAGCGGCCAGACCAGCCACCAGGTCAAAAGGCTTCGCAGACTGCTGGTGCGGAGAGGGAGGATTGCGGAATTGCCGGAGGGCGGAGTTTCAGCGGCGGCAACCACGCTGGAGGATGCGGATGCCATGATCGGCTGCTCCTCCCGCTTGATCATGGCAAGCGATAGTCCAGGTTACTGAAGGCATTCTCGCCGAGTGGAGCCCGGCCGATGGCGAAAAGATGCAGTTTCAGTATTCGCCTTGAGGATTGCGCCATCACGTACTCTTTTCGGTCGCGTCGGGATCCTCAAACATGTATCCGAAGCCTCGAACGGTGCGGATGCGGATTCCCGCCGACTGCAGCTTGCTGCGAAGGCGTGATATGTAGACTTCGATTGCATTGTGGGTTAGGGAATCATCCCAACTGCAAAGAGCTTGCAGCATCTGTTCCTTGCTGACGACCTGACCGGCCCGCATGATCAGGTATTCCAATACTCCCCATTCGCGGGGGGTGAGTTCCA
>CANIIN010000107.1 GCA_947467405.1 Betaproteobacteria bacterium
CGCTTCGAGGCGCGTGGCCATGTCGGCCAGGCGGAAATTCACGGCCTGATGTTCGATCAGCAGCTTGCCGAAGGATTCACGCTGCTTGGCATAGGACACCGCCGCTTCGAATGCAGCGCGCGCCATACCCAGGCATTGGGCGGCGATGCCGATGCGCCCGCCCTCGAGGTTGGCGAGGGCGATGCGATAGCCCTCGCCTTCATTGCCGAGCAGGTTCTCAGCCGGAATGCGGCAGTTCTCGAGCAGGATCTGCGCGGTGTCGGATGCGCGTTGACCGAGTTTGGTCTCCAGTCGTGTCACCTTGTAGCCCGGGTTGGACGTCGGCACGATGAAGCCGCTGATGCCCTTTTTGCCGGCGGCCGCGTTGGTGACGGCGAAAATGATGGCGATATCGGCGTTCTTGCCGGAGGTGATGAACTGCTTCACCCCGTTCAATACCCACTCGTTTCCTTCAAGTCTTGCGCTGGTCTTGATGGCGCCGGCATCGGAACCGACGTGCGGCTCGGTCAGGCAGAAGGCGCCCAGTTGCCGCCCGCTGGCAACGGGCTTGAGAAACTTTTCCTTCTGCGCGTCGGTGCCGAAGGCGAGCAGCGGGCCGCACACCACCGAGTTGTTCACCGAAATGATGGTCGAGCAGGCGCCGTCGCCGGCAGCGATTTCCTCGAGCGCCACCGCGACGGACACATAGTCCATGCCGGCGCCTTCCCATTGCTCCGGAACGGTAATGCCGAACAGGCCCATGTCTGCCATGGCCTTCAGGGCGTCCTTGGGAAATGTGGAGTCGCGATCCCACTGGGCCGCATTGGGTGCGAGTTGCTCGCTGGCAAAGGCGCGTACAGCGTCGCGTAGCAGTTCCTGATCGTGATTCAGCAGCATGGTCGGCCTGTCTGTTCTATGGGTTACGGGTTGTACGAATCGAAAGGCTGTTCTTGTAGATGTCCATCTGGCGCGCCTTTTCAGGCGATTCCGCTATAAAAACCGGTAAAGGAATGGTCTGAAACGGGGTCGCCGCCCGCGCTACAGCAGCTCGATGGCCATGGCGGTGGCTTCGCCGCCGCCGATGCACAGGCTGGCTACGCCGCGCTTGCCGCCGTACTTGCGCATGGCACCGAGCAGCGAAACGATGATGCGCGCGCCCGACGCGCCGATGGGGTGGCCGAGCGCGCAGGCGCCGCCGTGCACGTTGACCTTCTCGTGCGGCAATTTGTGTTCGCGCATGGCGGCCAGCGTCACGACGGCGAATGCTTCATTGATTTCGTAGAAGTCCACCTTGTCGGCGGTCCAGCCGGTCTTGTCGAACAGCTTCTGGATGGCGCCGACTGGCGCCGTGGTGAACCAGCCCGGCTCTTGCGCATGCGTGCTGTGGCCGACCACGACGGCCAGCGGCGTCAGGCCGAGCTTTTCGGCGACCGAGCGACGCACCATGACCAGCGCCGCGGCGCCATCGGAGATCGACGACGAATTGGCCGCGGTGACCGTGCCATCCTTGGCGAATGCCGGCTTCAGCAGGGGGATCTTGGCGAAGTCGGCCTTGAAGGGCTGTTCGTCGTTCTTGAGGATGCGGTCTTCCTTGCCGGCCTTGATGGTCATGGGCGCGATCTCCCAGTCGAACCAGCCTTCCCTGTTGGCTTGCTGCGCGCGCTCCAGCGAGGCGATGGCGAACTGGTCCTGCTGTTCGCGGGTGAAGTTGAATTTCTTCGCACATTCCTCGGCGAAGCTGCCCATCAGTCGGCCCTTGTCGTACGCATCTTCCAGGCCGTCGAAGAACATGTGGTCCAGCACCTGCTGGTGACCCATGCGATAGCCGGCACGCGCCTTGGGCAGCAGGTAGGGCGCGTTGCTCATGGACTCCATGCCGCCGGCGACCATGATGTCGTTGGTGCCGGCGCCGATGAGGTCGTTGGCCAGCATGGCGGCTTTCATGGCCGAGCCGCACATCTTGTTTACCGTGGTACAGCCGACGCCGAGCGGCAGTCCGCCGCCGAGGCTGGCTTGCCGTGCCGGTGCCTGTCCCTGGCCGGCGGGCAGCACGCAGCCCATGATGACTTCCTGCACTTGTTCGGGCTTGATGCCGGCGCGTTCCACGGCGGCGCGAATCGCGGCGGCGCCGAGTTCCGGTGCGGAGAAGCCCTTGAGGTCGCCCTGCAAACCGCCCACCGGGGTGCGGGCGGCGGAGACGATGACGACGGGATCGTTCAACATGGTGGACTCCTGGTAGGTGAGTGAATTGAAATAGCCAGAGGATCAGGCCGTTTCGGCCATCATTTCGCGGCCGATCAGCCAGCGGCGAATTTCCGAGGTGCCTGCGCCGATTTCGTACAGCTTGGCGTCGCGCCACAGGCGGCCGGTGGGGAAGTCGTTGATGTAACCGTTGCCGCCCAGGCACTGGATGGCTTCGCCGGCCATCCACGTGGCTTTCTCCGCGGAATAGAGGATGGCGCCGGCGGCGTCCTTGCGCGTGGTTTCGCCACGATCGCAGGCTTGGCCGACCGCATACACATAGGCACGGCTGGCGTTCATGGTGGTGTACATGTCGGCCAGTTTGCCTTGCATGAGCTGGAACTCGCCGATCGACTGGCCGAACTGCTTGCGCTGATGCAGATAGGGGACGACCACGTCCATGCAGGCCTGCATGATGCCGATCGGGCCGCCGGACAGAACGGCGCGCTCGTAATCGAGGCCCGACATGAGCACATTGATGCCTTTGCCCGCCGTGGACAGGACGTTTTCTTCCGGCACTTCGCAGTCCTGGAAAATCAGTTCGCAGGTGTTGGAGCCGCGCATGCCCAGCTTGTCGAGCTTCTGGCCGCGCGAGAAGCCCTTCATGCCCTTCTCGATGATGAAGGCGGTGTGGCCCTTGCCCACGCCGGGGTCGTTCTTTGCATAGACCACCAGCACGTCGGCATCGGGGCCGTTGGTGATCCACATCTTGCCGCCGTTCAGGATGTACTTGCCGTTGCGGTACTCGGCGCGGGTCTTCATCGACACCACATCGGAGCCGGCGTTGGGTTCGGACATGGCCAGGGCGCCAACCTGTTCGCCGGAGATCAGGCCAGGCAAATACTTGCGGCGCTGTGCGTCGTTGCCGTTGCGGCGGATCTGGTTCACGCACAGATTGGAGTGCGCACCGTAGGACAGGCCGATGGAAGCGGAAGCGCGGCTGATTTCCTCCATGGCAATGATGTGGGCCAGGTAGCCCATGTTGGTGCCGCCGTATTCCTCTTCGACGGTGATGCCGAGCAGGCCCAAGTCGCCGAATTTCTTCCACAAATCCATGGGGAAGCTGTTGCCGCGGTCGGTTTCGGCGGCGCGCGGGGCGATCTCGGCGCGGGCGAAATCACGCACCGTGGCCTGAAGCATTTCGATGTCCTCGCCGAGCGGGAAGCGCAGCCCGGGAAGATCGATTGGTGGCGCAGCGGAGGCGGTCATGGAAGCAATCCTTGTACTGAAATGCGGGTTATGGTTTTACGAGCGGGTGCGCGAGCAAAGCGGACGCGCGCGCATCGGCAAATCACCGGATGCAATTGCGCGTGGAGTCGCAAAATGTACTTGACGTTAACGTCAACGTCAATGAATGATGCTTGGCATCATTATGGATTTTAAGGTATTGATTCTAATTAATTTTCTGTTTGTCAGGCGGGGGTTTGCGCCCCGGCTTACCACTTGCGGAACGGCCTTCCTTGGTGGCCAGCAATCTTCGCGACTGAGCTTCGAAATTCTGGATTTCGGCCAGTACCTGGTCGATTTCGGCACGCTGCTGCTCCAGTTGTTCGCGGCGCTTGGCCAGCGAGGCGACAAACTGCAGCAATTGCCGGCGCTCGTCATGGGCTGTGTCGTACAGGTCGAACATTTCTCCCACCTCGGCCAGCGACAGTCCGAGCCGTTTGGCGCGCAGGATGAGTTTCAAACGGACAAAGTCGCGCTTCGTGTAAACACGACGACTGCCTGCTCGTGTCGGCGTCAGCAGGCCCTGATCTTCATAGAATCGGATGGCCCGCGGAGTGATGTCGAATTCACGCGACAGATCGCTGATGCTGAAATTTTCCGTGCTGTCGGACATGCCGGGAATGCTTTTCCAGGTCGAATGAGCGATTGCCCGCAAGGGCGCTATGGGATTGAGTATGGAGCATCGGCAACGGAATGCCACCTCCGCATATTATCTGCGAAAATGAGCCCACTGCAGCGCGTGTGGTAGCAAGGCGTGCGCAGACCTAATGCTGTCCGCGTCGCCTTGGGCGGGATTCCCCGCCATAAGGTCGATGCACTCGTCTCAGGCCTGATCATGACTTCTATGCAATCCGGTACCAATACGGCCACCATGGCCGGCAGCAGCGGCGAGAAACGCCCCGCGTCGGACAACTCGCCGCGCTATATCGTCGACAAGGCTGTGGCGCCGGGCCTGACGCAGGAGGTTGCTCCCGGGGTGCACTGGTTGCGCATGCCGCTGCCTTTTCCCGCGCTCGACCATATCAATCTCTGGTTGCTGGATGAGGGCGACGATTTCGTCATTGTCGATACCGGCATGGGCGACGATCAGACCAAGGCCATCTGGAACCAGATATTCAGCGGCCCGATGGCGGGCCGGCATGCCAACCGCGTGATCTGCACGCATTACCACAACGACCACGCCGGCCTGGTCGGCTGGCTGACCGAGCGTTTCAACGTCGAATTGTGGATGTCGCAGGGCGAGTTCTATGCATCGCACTCGGTGTATTCGGAAGTGGCCAGCCACCAGCCC
Source organism: Betaproteobacteria bacterium (assembly GCA_947467405.1). Classification (GTDB taxonomy): domain Bacteria; phylum Pseudomonadota; class Gammaproteobacteria; order Burkholderiales; family SG8-39; genus CAIYPG01. The sequence goes on from CANIIN010000107.1 coordinate 4,739, forward strand.
AGCCGCATGTATGACATGTACCGTGTCAATGGCCTCTCCGACACCATCCTCGAGCAGATGCTGGAACGCCGCAACAGCTACCGCGTCAACGTCCGGCATTTCCCGCCGTCGTTTCGCCGTCTCCTGGACGGCGATACGGTCCGCGTCGGCGGGAACGACTGGAAGATCATTGCCGGCTACGGCCATTCCCCCGAGCACTCCGCCCTTTATTGCGAAGAGTTGGGTGTGCTGATTGCCGGGGACATGGTGCTGCCGCGCATCACTACCAATGTCAGCGTGCAGGCTACCGAGCCGAACGGCAATCCGCTGGACTTGTGGTTCCGGTCGCTCGAGCGCCATGCGCAGCTGCCGCCGGAAACACTGGTGCTGCCATCGCACGGGCTGCCGTTCCGCGGCCTTCGCGACCGCCTCGCCTTTATCCGGAAGCACCACGAAGAGCGCCTCGAGGAACTGGTGGCATTCTGCAGCACGCCGAAGACGACGGCGCAGGTCCTGCCCACGCTGTTCCATCGCGAACTGGACGTGCACCAGACCGGCATCGCAATGGGCGAGGCACTGGCCCACCTGCACTACCTGATGTATGAGGGACGGTTGCGCCGGGAGGTGGACCGCGAGGGTTTCATCCGTTTCGTTGCGGCCTGAGGCCGTCAATCAAGGGACTATCCGTCATGGGCAACACATCGCCTGAAGGGGCCGCAGGCCACGAAGACGCGGAAAAGGCCGCCAGGATTTTTGCCGAAGTAGCGGAGCGTTCCGCCAAGCTGCTGCAGGATTTCATGCACCGGCGCGCTGCTGACAGCCTTCCCCCTGAACAGGCAGCCGATGAGCTGGGCATTGGCAAGGCGTTCATGGACCTGTGGGCCAATCTGCAGGCACACCCCTGGCAACTTGCCGAAGTGCAGATGAAGATGGCTGGCGACTTTCTCGAACTGTGGAACAACTCCCTGCAGCGGATGATGGGCCAGTCCGTGGCGCCGGTGGCTGCTCCGGCCCGTGGCGACAACCGTTTTCGGGACGCCGAGTGGCAGAACAATTTCATCTTCGACTACATCAAGCAGTCCTACCTGATCGCCGCCCGCAACATTCACGATGCCGTGACGCAAGTCGAGGGCATCCCGGACGAATCGCGCAAGAAGGTCGATTTCTACACGCGCCAGTATCTTGACGCGCTGGCGCCGTCGAACTTCGCGCTGACCAATCCGCAAGTGCTGCGCGAAACCATGCAATCCGGCGGCCAGAACCTGATCCGCGGCTTCAACAATCTGCTGGCCGACCTGGAGCGCGGGCAAGGCGAGTTGCGCATCAGCATGACCGACGACAAGGCGTTCACGCTGGGCAAGAACGTCGCCACGATGTCCGGCAAGGTCGTGTTTCAGAACGACCTGATGCAGCTGATCCAGTACCAGCCGCTGACCAAGGACGTGTTTCGCCGGCCGTTGCTCATTGTTCCACCGTGGATCAACAAGTATTACATCCTCGATCTGCGCGAGAGCAATTCCTTCATTCGCTGGGCCTGTTCGCAGGGACACACGGTATTCGTGATTTCCTGGGTCAATCCGGATAACCGTCATGCGGAGAAGACCTTCGACGACTACATGTTCGAGGGGCCCCTTGCCGCGCTGGATGCGATCGAGAAGGCGACCGGCGAGAAGAAGGTCAATGCCATCGGCTATTGCCTGGGCGGGACCTTGCTCGGCGCGACGCTGGCGCGCATGGCCGCGCTGGGTGATGACCGGGTCGCTTCATCGACGTATTTCGTGTCGATGCTGGACTTTTCGGTGCCTGGCGATCTGGGCGTGTTTGTCGACGAGCAGCAGGTCGCCAGCCTGGAGCGCAAGATGAACGGGCGTGGCTACATGGAGGGTGCCGAGATGGCGGGTACCTTCAATATGCTGCGTGCCAACGACCTGATCTGGTCGTTCGTGATCAGCAACTACCTGATGGGAAAGGAACCGTTCCCGTTCGACCTGCTGTACTGGAACTCCGATTCCACGCGCATGCCGGCGCGCATGCACAGCTTCTACCTGCGCAACATGTACATGAAGAATGCGCTGGTGCAGCCCGCCGGCATTTCACTCGGCGGCACGCCCATCGATTTGCATCGAATTCGCATACCCTCGTATTTCATCTCCACGGTTGAAGACCACATCGCACCGTGGAAGTCGACCTACAAGGGCGCCCAGCTGCTTGGACAGGCCAGTAAGGTGAAGTTCGTGCTGGGTGGGTCCGGGCACATTGCCGGGATCGTCAATCCGCCGGCGGCTAACAAGTACGGCTACTGGACCAATGCGTCATTGCCCGACACCTCGGACGCGTGGCAGGCCGGCGCGACCTGGCACGACGGATCATGGTGGACGGACTGGCAGGATTGGATCGCTGCGCTGAACGGCAATGAGAAGGTCGCGGCTCGAGTTCCCGGCGACGGGCAACTCACGCCGGTCGAGGATGCTCCGGGTTCCTATGCCACCTTGCGCATCGGCGAGGCCAAGACAGGTATTGCCGTGCAGACCGATGCGGCGCCGGACGCTGCAGCGCCGAACCCCGCGCTATCGAAGGCCAGGCCATCCAAGCGCAAGACGGCCAAGTCGGCAGCGAAGTCCAAGACGACCGGGCCATCCTGACGGCTCAGGAGAAGCTGTCTGGCGCCGACAGGTCGGTAGTGCCCTAGATCAGCGGCTTGCGGGGTGCCCTGGAAAAGATTGCGTCATGCATCCAGGGTGGCAGCAGACGTAGCACGCTGAAGACCAGCCGCATCTGCCAAGGAACGATCACCAGGCTTCGTCCGGAGTCGATGGCACGCGCGATGCGCTTGGCGCCCTCTTCGGCGCTCATCAGGAACGGCATGATGTAGTTGTTGACCCGAGTCATCGGCGTGTCGATATACCCGGGACATATCGTGACCACACGCACGCCGCTGCCGTGCAACTCGACACGCAAGGCTTCCAGCCAGGCGATCGCAGCGGCCTTGGAGGCGCTATAGGCTCCTGATCCCGGCAGACCGCGAAACCCCGCCACGCTGGCAATGCCTACCAGGCGGCCGCGTC
>CANIIN010000108.1 GCA_947467405.1 Betaproteobacteria bacterium
AAACGCCTATTGTCCCGATTGACGAGGGTGATCAGGGCTTGACCACGGGCCGGCCGGCCCGGCACCCCGCGCCGGGCATCGGGCGGGTCATTGGAGGCGGAGAGCATGAAAATAACCCTGAAGCAGATGGTGGTTTTTGACGCCGTGGCGCGGCTGGGCAGCGTGAGCCTGGCGGCGCGCGAGATCGCGCTGACGCAGTCGGCAGCCAGCATGGCGCTGCGCGATCTGGAGCGCAATCTCGGCGTGGAACTCTTTCATCGCCATCGCAAGCGGCTGGTATTGAACGACCACGGCCGGCGCCTGCGCCCCAAGGTTCGCTCGGTGCTGCTGGGCGCTCGCGACATCGAGGTCACCGCCGACGCGCGCGAGCATCAGGGCGGGCTGCTGATCGGGGCCAGCACCACGCTGGGGAATTACCTGCTGCCGGACATCTGCGCCAGCTTCCTGCGCGACCATCCCGGGGTCACCATCGGCCTGACCGTGTCGCCGGCCATCGAGATCATCGAGCGCGTGGACGGCATGACGCTGGACATCGGTTTCGTCGAGAGTCCGCTGCTGCGCCCGACACTGCGCATCCAGCGCTGGATGGACGACGAACTGGTGGTGTTCTGCGCGGCGTCGCACCGGCTGGCGAAACAGAAGGACGTGCGCATGCGCGACCTCGCCGACGAGACCTGGTGCCTGCAGCCGATGAATTCGGTGACGCGCAGCGCGCTCACCCGGGTGATCCTCAATCACGTCGAGTCGATTCGCGTCGGGCTGGAGACCGGCAGCGTGGAGGCCATCAAGCAGGCCGTCATCCAGGGTGTCGGCATCGGCTGCCAGTCGCGACTGGCCATCCGCGACGAACTCAAGATCGGCGTACTGCGCGAAGTGCCGGTCAGTGACCTGCAACTGTCACGACCGTGCAATATCGTGTCACGCAAGGACATCATGTTGGGCACATTGCATACGCTGTTCGTCGAACATGCCGTCGCGGCGCTGCTCAACATGGTCAGCCCGCGACAGACCAAGGCGGCGCGCAAGGCGCCCGTTCGGCGCGCGCCGGCGGTGCTTTAGCGCAGCCCAGGCCCTGAACGCCGGCCGGCTGCTCAGGCGACCGGCAGCGCGATGCGCGCCAGCAGTCCGCCGCCTGCGTTGTCCTGCAGGTCGAAGCGTCCGCCGTGCGCGCGCACCACGCGATCGACAATGGCCAGCCCGAGGCCTGAACCGGTGGCGCCGGTGCGCGCTTCGTCCAGGCGCGTGAAGGGCAGCTTCATGCGCTCGGCCTGTTCGGCAGGGATGCCGGGACCGGCATCGCTGACCTCGAGTACGACCTGGCGGCCCTCGGTTCGCGTCGCGACCCGCACCGTGCCGCCGCCATAGCGCACCGCGTTATCGACGAGATTGCCGATGGCACGGCGCATGGCCATGCGCTTCACCGGGATCGGCGTCGTCTCCTCGATGTCCGCCGTGACCGCCTGCCCGAGCTTGCGATGGTGCGCCACGACTTCGCTGGCCAGCGCGGAAATCTGCAGGGATTCTGCCGGCTCGCCGCCGTCCATGCGCGCAAAGTCGAGGAACTGGCCGATGACGCGATCCATCTCCTCGATGTCCGCGTGCATGCCTTCGCGCAGCGATTCGTCCGCGCCGCTCATCTCGATGCCCAACCGCATGCGCGACAGCGGCGTACGCAGATCATGGGAAATGCCGGCCAGGATGAGGGCGCGGTCCTGATCGAGGCGCGCCAGGTCGGTGGTCATCTGGTTGAAGGCGCGCGACAGCGATTTGATTTCGCCCGGCCCCGATTCCGGCACCGGCTCGGGCCATTTGCCCTGGCCCACGGCGCTGGCCGCGGCGCCCAGCTTGCGCAGCGGGCGCGAGATGCGCGACACGATCAGGTAAGCGGCAATCAGCGCCAGCACCGATGCCAGCACGCCCCATACGATCCACTGGATGGCGATGCGCCGCTCCATGCGTTCGCGCGGAATGCGCACCCAGTATTCGTCATCGTCGATGTTGAAGCTGACCCACAGGCCGGGCAGGCCTTCCCGTTCCATGGCAAAGCGCGTGCCTTCCCCAAGCTGCAGGCGGGCATATTCCGCGGCCAGTTGCAGGGTCGGGCGGTCGGGCAGGGGTTTGAGTTTCTCATCGGGGTTGGCCGCGTAGACCTGAATGCCCTCGTGGAGGGACAGATCTTCCAGCAGGGCATGACGCCGCCCCGGATGGGCGGTGATCAGCGCGACACGCGTGAGGTTGACCACCGACACCAGGTTCTGCGACAGGGCGCGTGCGCGCGGTTCCGATTCGTAGGCGCGAAAGATCATGAACCACGCGGTGGTGGACAGGATGACCAGCAGTGCCAGCAGGATGAAGGTCCGCCACAACAGCGAACGCGGCAACAGCGTCATGGTCCGATCACCGGTGCGTCATGGTTCAGCGCCCGGTGCCGCGGGCGCTCAGGCTTCACCGACCTTGCCGTCCGGAACGAATACGTAGCCGAATCCCCACACGGTCTGGATGAAGGACGGCTTGGAGGGATCGTGCTCGACCAGTTTGCGGATGCGCGACACCTGCACGTCGATGGAGCGGTCGAACACCTCGTATTCGCGGCCACGTGCCAGTTCCATCAGCTTGTCGCGCGACAGCGGGACGCGCGGATGGGACACCAGTACTTTCAGCAAGGCGAACTCGCCGGTGGTGAGCGAAATCATCTCGCCGCCTTTTTCCAGCGTGCGGTTGGCCAGATTGACCGTGACGGCGCCGAAGCTGACCGACTGTTGCTCCAGCGACGGTGCGCCGGGCGGCGGCGGTGCGGTGCGACGGCGCAGCACCGCGTGGATGCGCGCCACCAGTTCGCGCGGATTGAAGGGTTTGGGCAGGTAATCGTCGGCGCCCATCTCGAGCCCCACGATGCGGTCCACGTCTTCGCCCTTGGCGGTGAGCATGACGATGGGGATGTTGTTCTTGGTGCCGCGCAGGCGCCGGCAGATGGACAGGCCGTCCTCGCCGGGCAGCATCAGGTCGAGCACGATCAGGTCGAAGCGTTCGCGGCCCAGCAGACGGTCCATGCCGGCCGCATCGGACACGGTGGCGACGCCGAACCCCTGTTCGCCGAGATAACGCTGCAGGAGGTCGCGCAGCCGGAGGTCATCGTCGACGACCAGAATTCGCGATTTGCCGTTTTGATTGTTGTTTGCGGGCATGGTGTGCCGAACCTGTCTTGCGAGAAGTTATCAAAGGGACGGTTGCATGACCGAGTGACGCAGTCTGAACCTTGCGCAACGCGGTCGCCGTCCTGCTGTTCGATGCCATACTATCCCCTCGACAGGTCAGCGGCCAGCAAGTGCGTCTGCCTGGGCGGTAACAGGCCATTGCGTAGCAGCCAAGTGAAACAAATCCTTACATTTCCGTTGCGCACCTCCGGGGTGTCTTGCAGTCAAAATAGGCACGCAGGACAGGAAGTATCCGGCAAAGCGGTGGTTCCGCTGTCATGCGGTGTCGTATCGAACAGGAAAGGAGTTGACGGTGAAGCATAATCGTGTGGCCATGCTGATGGCAGTGCTTGCCCTCTCCCTGGGTGCGACGGCGCATGCCGACGAGCAGCAACCGCCACCCGGACGACGTTTCCCGCATGGTCAGGCTCGCCAGTTGCCGCTGATTCCCGTGCAGGCGGGCGAACCGGTGCAGGGCCGTGAGGCAAGCTGGCCGCAACCCGGCGGCCCGGGGCGCCTCAGTCCCGAAGAGCGTCGCCAGTTGCGTCGTGACATCAACGAGCACGGTCGCGATATCTACGGCGAAGGCGAGCGGCGCCCGCCGCGCTGAGCGCCTATCGGGCCGGCACCGTGGCCGGCTTGGTGTCGTTCTGCAGTGACCATCTTCGACTGGCCTATGCTTGAAGATCCGCGTCTGGCGGGCGTCTTCGCGGTATTTGCATCAGCAACCCCGCGCTATTTTCGGTGTCAGCCGATCGTCGCGCGTCGTGCCATCGCGTTGCCGACCCTACTTGAAGAGATGGGCGATGGAGTTGGCGTAGTACCGCAGCAGCGGCAACTCCGAGTCGACGGCGCGGTAAAGACCATCCTCCTCCATGACCAGGTGCCTGAGCGTCAGCATTTCCAGGCCGGCGCCGATGGCATAGTCCCAGTCCCGGCGTGGCACGTAGATGCGCGCGCCGCGCGCGGTGGCGATTTCGATCAGCTTTTCAATGCGCGCCTTGAGTTCCAGTTCCGAGAGGCTTTCATCCTGTGCCGAGGCAAATACCGTGGCCACCAAGGGCACCGGCAGAACCGGCACCAGGTTGCCCACTTGGCGCATGAGCTCGCGTCCCAAGGCCGTCACGCGCGCGAAGCGTTCGTCACGTTCCAGATTGCGGAAGTCCACGCCGTTTCTGGCCACGTAATCGCGCATCGAGATGGGGGCGCCGAAATTCACGCAGGCATAACCAAAGCGGTTCCAGCGGCTGCGCGCCATCAGCCGTACCTGGCGGGCGACGAAGGCGAGCGTGTTCCAGGCGGCCCTGGCGATGCCGGGGCGGTGCGCTTGCCTGTCATGCGCCAGCATCAGGGTGCGGTCTTCCAGCACACGGTCGTAATTGATGCCGAGCGGGATGAACACGATGTCGCGTTCGCCTGCCGGGTCGAAGCCGCGCAGCATGTAGTCGAGCACGCCGATACGCGGTTCGCGCAGCAGCCCGTCGCGGGTCAGGCCGCCTTCCGGGTAGACCGCCTGCGTGACGCCGTTGGCGGTGGCCATGGCGATGTAGCGTTCCAGCACGCGGCGGTACAGGTCGTCGCGCGAGTCGCGGCGCACGAAATAGGCGCCCATGGATCGGATCACCTGCTGCAACGGCCAGATGCGCGCCCATTCGCCGACGGCGTAGGACAGCGCCGCCTGATCGGCCGCGAGGTAGGCGGCCAGGATGTAGTCCATGTTGGAGCGGTGGTTCATCACGAACACCACGGTCGAATTCTTCGGGATCTGCGACAGCGCGGCGGCGTCGGTGTAGCCCAGTCGCACGCGATACAGTGACTGCGCGATGCGTCGCCTGATGAAGTAGCCCAGCCGGAAATACAGATAGGCATTGAAGGCCGGCACGATTTCGCTGGCATAGCTGCGGATGCGCGCCGTGACCAGGTCGCGCGGCAACTGGTTGTCGCGTGCGAAGGCGGCGGCAGTTTCCTGCACCTTGGCATCGTAGGTCACGAGGTCGATCAAGGCCTGGCGGCGGGTCTGCTGGAACGGACGCACTTCGATGTTGAGTTTGGCGCCGACGTCGTCGAGCACACGGCTGGCGCGCGAGGCGAACCACCAGCGCACCCCGGGCAGCATGATGCTGGCGAGGATGGCCTAGGCGGCAAGCAGGGCGCCGACGATGAACAGCCACAGCGGCAAGGTGACGACCTGCACCAGCCAGCTCACGGCTCTGTTCTCTGCAACGGGGAAAAGCGGTGCGACATGTTTCCCTCCCTTGAAGATCTGGCGCCGGGGCGTCGCTTGATCTGCGGCGAATCGCCCGGCGTTTGCTTATGGAAGCGCTGATCAAGTCCTGAAAAAGAGCGCAGCTGAAAAAGCTTCACTCTGAAGTGGGGGATATACAAGGAGGCTTGCCCCCTTGTTCAGTGAATCCTTATTCCAGCGCATTCTCGATGGCCTTGCCCATTTCCTGGGTCGATGCCGTGCCGCCGATGTCGCGGGTGCGGGGGCCTTCCTGCAACACGGTTTCGATGGCCTTGACGATGGCTTGTGCCGCATCGGCATGGCCGAGGTGTTCCAGCATCATGGCACCCGACCAGATCTGCCCGACCGGGTTGGCGATGTTCCGGCCGGCAATGTCCGGCGCGGAACCGTGCACCGGTTCGAACAAGGAAGGCCATTGGCCATCCGGGTTGATGTTGGCCGACGGCGCGATGCCGATGGTTCCCGTGGTGGCCGGGCCCAGATCGGACAGGATGTCGCCGAACAGGTTGGAGCCCACCACCACGTCGAACCAGTCCGGATGCTGCACGAAATGCGCGGTCAGGATGTCGATGTGGTACTGGTCGGTGCGGACCTCCGGGTAGCGCGCCTTCATGGCTTCGAAGCGCTCGTCCCAGTAAGGCATGGTGATGGAAATGCCGTTCGACTTGGTGGCCGAGGTGACGTGCTTCTTGGGGCGGCGCATGGCCAGTTCGAACGCATAGTGCAGGATGCGGTCCACGCCCTTGCGGGTGAACGTGGTTTGCTGCACGACGGTTTCGCGCTCGGTGCCTTCGAACATGCGGCCGCCCACCGACGAGTATTCACCTTCGGTGTTTTCGCGCACCACCCAGTAATCGATGTCGCCGATGTGGCGGTCGCGCAGCGGCGACTGGATGCCGGGCATGAGGCGCACCGGACGCAGGTTGACGTACAGGTCGAAGCGCCGGCGCATGGGAATGAGCATCTCCCAGAGCGAGATGTGGTCCGGCACGCCGGGAAAGCCGCAGGCGCCGAAGAAAATGGCGTCATGCCGCGAGATCGTGTCGAGCGCGTCGGCCGGCATCATGCTGCCGTGCCGGGCGCGGTATTCGCAGCTCCAGGGATATTCGTCCCACTGGAAGCCGATGCCGAACTTGCGTCCTGCCGCTTCGACCACGCGAACGCCCTCGGGGCCGACTTCCCGGCCGATGCCGTCGCCGGGGATGAGTGCGATGCGATAGGTCTTCATGTGCTGTGTCCCATTGTCGAGCGCTTGTCGCCCCTGGCGCCCCTGGCGCATGTGGCGGGTTCGTTGATTCGCCGCCCTTGGCGCTGGTGGCTGGATTGTTGCATTGTTTTTGCAGGGCCGCGACGGGCGCTGTCGACGGGTCGCAAGCAGGGGTTGGGGTTAGAATTGGCATCGGATATCAATCTAGCGCGCCATCAGCGCCCAAGCCTTCGCCTCGCGCCATCCCTTGTCCCCGGAAACATGAATCTTCTCGCCATCGAAACGTCCACCGAATTCTGCTCGCTCGCGGTCAGCCGCGGCGCGTCGGTGCATGTGTCGCATGTGCCGGCCGGGCAGCGCCACGCGGAGATGGTGCTCGGCGCCATTGCCGCGCTGCTCGCCGAAGCCGGTCTGGGCGTGGCCGATCTGGAGGGCATCGCCTACGGCATGGGACCGGGCTCTTTTACCGGCCTGCGCATTGCCTGCGGCGTCACGCAGGGGCTGGCGCTGGCGCGCGGACTCGGCGTGGTCGGCGTCTGCACGTTGGAAGCGTTGGCCGAGGAGAGTGAAGCCGATGCCGTGATCGCCTGCCTGGACGCGCGCATGGGGGAGATCTATCACGCGGCGTATGTTCTTCGTGACAGCGTTCGTCGTGACAGTGGTCATCGTGACAGCGGTCGTCGTGACCGGGACGGGGCAGGGCAGGCGTCGCCTTCTGCGTCGTCGTCGTTCACGTCGCGATGGCAGGAAGTCATCGCCCCGGGCTTGTATGCGCCGGGCGACCTTCCCCTCGCCGAGGGCGGAGGCTGGACCGGGATCGGGAGCGGTTTTGCCGCTCACGGTGCAATCCTGGCAACGCGCTACGCTGGCCATCTCCAGGCGACCCTGCCGAACAGTGTGCCGACCGCCGCCGCCATTCTGCGACTGGCTGAACCGGTGTTTGCCGCGGGTGGCGCCAAGGATGCGGCCGAGGCGCTGCCGCTCTACATTCGCGACAAGGTTGCCCTCAAGAAGGGCGAGCAGAAGGGCGAGCAGAAGGGCGAGCAGAAGGGCGAGCAGAAGGGCGAGCAGAAGGGCGAGCAGAAGGGCGAGCAGAAGGGCGAGCAGAAGGGCGAGCA
>CANIIN010000109.1 GCA_947467405.1 Betaproteobacteria bacterium
ATGGGCAGTTGATTCCGCTGTCGGTGGCGTTTCCGCGCATGCTCGAAGCGGGCTATGGACGGGTGGTGCTGACCACCTCGGCCGCCGGCGTGTTCACCTCGCGCAATCGCATTGCCTACTCGGTGGCGAAGGCCGCGGTGATCGGCCTGACGCGTGCAGCGGCCTCCGAGGCGAAGAGTTCCCGCAAGGATGTGCGGGTCAACACCATCTCGCCCTATGCGCGCACCGGCATGAGCGCCGGCATTATTCCCCAGCACATGGACGCGATCATGCCGCCGGAGAAGGTGGCGCCCGTGGTGGGTTGGCTGTGCAGCCAGGCCTGCCAGGTCAACGGCGAGGTGCTGGCGGCCGGCGCCGGCCGGGTGCGGCGCCAGCTCATGGTGGAAGGGCCGCGACTGGACATCGGCGATGGCGACCTCGCGTCGCTATGGCCCCAGCTGGCCGATGCCAGCCACCTGGAAGAACGCGCCGACGCCACCGCTTCCTCGTTCGCACTCATTCCCGAGTTGCTTGAACGTCGCGAGTAGGCGTTGCACGGCGCATCCTTGAAGGCGCCATGCAATTCGCGGAGCTGCGCGAAGTGGCGGCCCGCTATGGCCTCGATGTACTCGAGACCAGTTCGCCGCAGGTCGCAACAAAACGTCTGAACGATGAAATGGACCGGATGAGTTCGGTTGCCAGAGCAACGGGCATTCAGCCGCAATAAGCCGGAACCACAAAAGGGGGTAGCTATGAAACTTGGCCTGACGACATCATTTTTCGGTGATGCCCATCCACGCGTTCCCATCGAGCGCATCCGTCGTGCCGAGGAACTCGGCTACGACTCGGTGTGGACGGCCGAAACCTATGGCTGCGACGCCATGACACCGCTGGCCTGGATCGGCGCACAGACCAAGCGCATTCGCCTCGGCACCGGCATTGCGCAATTGTCGGCGCGCACGCCGGCCAACCTCGCCATGTGCGCCCAGACCATTGATGCCATGGTGGGCGAGGGACGCATGATCGTGGGCATCGGCGTGTCCGGTCCGCAGATCGTGGAGGGCTGGTACGGCCAGCCTTGGGGCAAGCCGAATTACCGCCTGCGCGACTACGTGGCGATCATGAAGAAGATCCTGAAGCGCGAGGGGCCGGTGACCCACGAGGGTCGCGAGATCTCGTTGCCCTATCCGAAGGACGCGCCTGGCTCCAGCGGACTGGGCAAGCCGCTGAAGAGCATCCTGCATGGCAATCCGGATATTCCGATCCTGCTGGGTACGGGTACGCCCACCAACATCCGCATGACCGCGGAGATTGCCGACGGCTGGGTGTCGGGCAACAAGTGGGTGCCGGGTCGCGAAGCCTATTATCGGCCCATCATCGAAGAGGGCCTGAAGAAACGCACCGACGGCAAAACCTGGAAGGACTTCACCATCTACGGTTCGGTCGGCATCCACATCAATCACGACGTCAAGGCGGCCATGGCTGCGCTGAAGCCGATGATCGCGCTGTATGTCGGCGGCATGGGCGCCAAGCAGATGAACTTCCACAAGGACAACATGGTGAACCGCGGCTTCGGCGAAGCGGCGGACCGTATCCAGGAATTGTTCCTGGCCAAGCGCAAGGACGAAGCGATCTCAGCGGTGCCCGACGAGTTTGTCGATCAGGGCGCGCTGATCGGGCCGCCGGAGCGCATTCGCGAGCGCTGGAAGCTGTGGGCCGACAGTGGCCTCACGCATATCAAGATTGCAAATGCCAACGACGAAGCCATGGAACTCATGGCGCGCATTGCTCTTTGAGGTGTGCAATGCCTGAAGACGCCCGTCTGGCGGGCATCTTCAGGCATTGATGACATACGATCGGCCCGCCGATGCGATCGGCCCACCGATGCGATCAGTTCGCTGGTGCAGCCTGCGCATGCTGTCGGTCGTCCGGCAACATCATCACGATAAATACCGTGACCAGCCCCACGCCGGCCAGCACCAGCAGCAGTGTCTGGAAGCCGGCCGCTTTGACAGCCGGTCCCAGCATCCAAACGGCCAGCGAACTGAATCCGAACGAAATGGTGAGGCGCATGCCCGAGACGCGCGAACGCATGCTGTCGTCCACATAGCGCACCAGCATGGCATCGGTGAAGGGAATGGCGCCGAACACCGACACCATGAAGCCGACCTGCAGCAGCATCATCACCCAGCCGTCGGAGATCGCCGCCAGCGCGAAGAACGGCGCCTGCATGGCCACCACGATGAGAAAGATGCGCTTCAGCGGGTAGCGGTCGATGGCGCGCCCGACGATGATCTGCGCGAACGACGCCACCACGTACACCAGCGACAGCAGCGCACCCAGCGTGGCCGGGTCTTCGACCACGCCGCGCAGGCGCTCGGTGAGCAGTTGCTGGTTGCCGTTGGTGGTGGTGTTGAACACGATGGCGCTGGTGATGGCGGTGGCGATCATGACCGCGATGACGCGCAGCATCTCGGCGCGCGGCAGTGTGGCGGCCTTGGTGGTGCGTTTGGCGGGCGGCTCGCTCTCCTGCGGCGCGACCATCGCGAACGCCACGCCCACGGCGATGGAGAACAAGCCCGGCACGACGAACGCCATGCGCCAGCCGAAGTACTTCACCAGGAGGCCGGTGACCACCGCCGACAGCGCAATGCCGAGATTGCCGATCAGGCCGTTGAAGCCGATGGTGAGGCCGGGATTCTTCGAGTGCTGCACCAGCATGGGAATGCCGACCGGGTGATAGATGGCCGAGAACGCGCCCAGCACGGTGAGCGCCGCGGCCATCTGCCAGGCGTTCTGCACCGTGGCCGCGAGCAGCGCCGAGGCGCCCATGCCGAAGTAGAACACCAGCATCATGTTGCGCCGTCCCCACAGGTCGCCCAGCCGCCCGGCCGGCAGCGAACCGAATCCGAACAGCGCCGCTGCGCCCACGCTGTAGGGCATGAGGTCTTCCCAGCGCGTGAAGCCGAATTCCACCGCGATCGACGACACGGCCGTGGCGAAGATCAGCAGGAACATGTGGTCGATGGCATGCGCCAGGTTCAGCAGGCGCGACGTGGCGGGGGAGGGGCCGGAGGCGGGGGTCATGTCAGCTCGTATCGAGGGTTATCCGGATCGATTCTATTCGGAACCACTATCAATCCATCGTCATTCCCGCGGAAGCGGGAATTCAGTGTCGTTCACAAAAGTCGCTGGATCCCCGCTTTCGCGGGAATGACGGGTTCTGGCGAGTTATCGTGCTTTGTCGCGCAGTTCTTCGTCGTCGACCCGCTTTCTACGTCGCCCCGTGGCACGCCTTGTACTTCCTGCCGCTGCCGCACGGACACGGATCATTGCGCCCCACCTTCGGCACGTCGCGCTTGAAGGTCTCGGGTTTGTAGCGTTCGCCCAGCCAGAAGTCGTGCGCTTCGAGGACGTAATCGACGAAGTTCTCGCGCGCGTCCTCGGCGATGGTTTCGTGCTCGTCCTCGGCGATGTCCAGTTCGGCGCGCAGTTCCGGGTTGTCGCCCAGTTCGCCACCCAGCACCAGGAACGGCATCAGGAGGTCGTTGAGTTCTTCTTCACCGGCGAGATCGGTCCATTCGGGTTCGCCGAGGTCGACGCCTTCCAGGTAACCGAGCGACCAGTTGGCGTAGTCCAGTACCTCGCTGCCTTCCTCGATGGGGTAGAGGATCAGGCTGATGCCTTCGTCGGAGCGCAGCTCCGAGGCCAGCGAATCATGAAAGCGCATGAGCAGCGCCTCGACTTCGTCGGCCTGCTCGTCGCTGGCATAGCGCGGCGTGCCGCCCAGCACGACGGGAATCCATTCGTCGGCGGGAATGATGCGCGGGCCGCTCAGCACCGCGCACAGGAAGCCCTGCAGTGCATCGACCGGAAAAGCCTTGTTGTCGAAGTTCGGCGCGTCGAGCAGATTCTCGAGTTGGTCGATTTCGGCGTCGGTGAACGGGCCGTCGTCGGAGGTGTCGGCAGGTTCAGTGGAAGTGTCGTGGGTCATGGTGGCAGGCCGTTCATGGTTGCGGTGCTAAGGGGGTGGAGCAGATTGCTGTGAAATCGCGCAGGGCGGCTATGGAAATGCCAGCCGGGCGTGGTTGCCGCCAGTTTACGCCTGTGGTCGGGGTGGGCGGTCAGGGAAGCGCTGACCAATTCCCGAAAAGGCAAAAGACCATGATGCGCTTCCCTCTGAAGTGGGGGATCTACAAGGGGCTCATCAACGTAACGGCGGCCCCCTTGTTCAATGAATCGCTACGCCAGTACGTCGGGGTCGAGCTGGCGCTGGATCATGACGATCTGGTCTTTCAGCAGCAGCTTGCGTTTCTTCAGGCGCTTCAGGGCCAGCTCATCGATCAGCGGTCCTGCGGCAAGGCGATGGATGGCAAGGTCGAGGTCGCGGTGCTCGAGTTTCAGTTCCGCCAGACGCGCTTCGAAGGCCGGGCGCAGTTCGTCGATGTTGTCGTCCATGGGTGCATTCTATCGCTGCCGTCGCTGCGGTTCGACAACGAGGGTGGGATTTCAGTACTGGCGTTGGCGGTGGTGCCGATAGGCGACCGCCATCATGGCCAGGCCGGCCGCGATCATCGGAATCGACAGCCACTGCCCCATCGACAGTCCCAGCGTCAGCAGCCCCAGAAAGTCATCCGGCTCGCGATAGAACTCGGCAATGCTACGGAACGCGCCGTAACCGATCAGGAATGCGCCGGACACGGCGCCGACCGGCCGCGATTTCGCCGAATAGCCCCACAGCAGGATGAACAGCAGCACCCCTTCGAGGGCGAATTGATACAACTGCGAAGGATGGCGTGGCAACGGGCCGGCGCCGGGGGACAGGAACAGCATGCCCCAGGGCGAATCGGTGACACGACCGTACAGCTCGCCGTTGATGAAATTGCCCATGCGCCCGGCGGCCAGGCCACATGGCACCAGCGGTGCGAGAAAGTCAGTGAGCTTGAAAAAGCCGATCTTGTATTTGCGCGCCACCAGCCAGGCGCCCACCAGCACGCCGAGGAAACCGCCATGGAAGGACATGCCGCCCTGCCACACCGCCAGGATTTCCAGGGGATGCGCGAAGTAGTACTCCGCCTTGTAGAACAGGATGTAGCCGAGGCGCCCACCCAGCACCACGCCCAGCACGCCGTAGAACAGCAGGTCGTCGATCAATTGGTAGGACACGCCGCGCCAGGCGTCCAGACGCGAGCGGTAACGGCCAAGGAAGAAAAACAGCCCGAAGGCGATGAGATACATGAGCCCGTACCAGCGGATGGCCAGCGGGCCGATGGCGATGGCGACGGGATCGAAATGGGGATGAACGAGCATGCTGTTCCGTGGTGAGATCCGGATTCGAACCGGGTCAAGCGAGGGGTGCGACGGCACTGAGGTGCGAATGATACCCGCCCGGAGCGGGATGCCTGGTTTGCCTGGTTAGAGAATCTCGTGGCGACAGGTCCTCCCCGGGTTGTACCGATGGGCGCCGAATGCTATCGTCCTTGGCTCTTTCCTGACGCAAAACCGAGGATTTCATGGCTGAACGCAAAACCAAGACTGGCGCCAAGAAGGCAGCCAAGAAGAGTGGCAACAAGGCTGCCCCCAAGGCGCTGAACTGGCGCTCCAAGCTCATTACCGCCGGCGTGTCGCGCGCGCCCAACCGCGCCATGCTGCGCGCCGTGGGCTTTGGCGACCGCGACTTCGTGAAACCCATCGTCGGCGTGGCCAACGGCTACTCCAACATGAACCCCTGCAACGCCGGCATCCAGGTGCTGGTGGACAAGGCCATGGCCGCGCTGCGTGGCGCCGGCGCCATGCCGCAGGTATTCGGCACCCCGACCATCACCGACGGCATTGGCATGGGCACCGAGGCGATGAAGTACTCGCTGGTGTCGCGTGAAGTCATTGCCGATGCCATCGAGACCTCGGTCAACGGCCAGGCCATGGACGGCGTGCTGGTGTGCGGCGGCTGCGACAAGAACATGCCGGCCGGCATGATGGCCATGGCGCGCATGAACGTGCCCGGCATCTACGTCTATGCCGGCACCATCAAGCCGGGCCGCTGGAAGGGCCAGGATCTCACCGTGGTGTCGGTGTTCGAGGCGGTGGGCGCCTATTCGGCCGGCAACATGAAGGATGCCGACTTCATCGGCATCGAGCGCAATGCCTGCCCGAGCGTGGGCGCCTGCGGCGGCATGTTCACCGCCAACACGATGTCCTCGTCGTTCGAGGCGCTGGGCATGAGCCTGATGGGTTCGTCGCAGATGGCCTCGCCGGACGCCGAGAAGGCCGATTCCGCTGCCGAGTCCGCCAAGGTGCTGGTCAACGCCATTAAGAACAACATCCGCCCGCTCGACATCATCACGCGAAAATCGATTGAAAACGCCATTGCGCTGGTCATGGCGACCGGCGGTTCCACCAACGCCGTGCTGCATTACCTGGCCATCGCCAGCGCCGCGGGCGTGAAATGGACCATCGACGACTTCGAGCGCGTGCGTCGCAAGGTGCCGGTGCTGTGCGACCTGAAGCCCTCGGGCAAGTATGTGGCAGTGGACTTCCACCGCGCCGGCGGCGTGCCGCAGGTGCTGAAGATCCTGCTGGCCAATGGCCTCCTGCACGGCGATTGCCTGACCATCACCGGCCGCACCATGGCCCAGGAGTTGGCGAAGATTCCGAGCCGCCCGCGCAAGGACCAGGACGTCATTCGTCCGTTCAACAAGCCGATCTACAAGCAGGGCCACCTCGCCATCTTGAAGGGCAACCTGTCGCCGGACGGCTGCGTGGCCAAGATCACCGGACTGGTGAACCCGTCCATCACCGGCCCGGCCCGCGTGTTCAATTCCGAGCCGGAGTGCATGAAGGCCATCATGGCCAAGAAGATCAAGGCCGGCGACGTGGTGGTAATCCGCTACGAAGGCCCCAAAGGCGGTCCCGGCATGCAGGAGATGTTAGCGCCGACTTCCGCGTTGATCGGCCAGGGACTTGGTGACTCCATTGGTCTGATCACCGATGGCCGGTTCTCCGGCGGCACCTGGGGCATGGTGGTCGGACACGTCGCCCCCGAGGCCTATCTGGGCGGCCCGATCGCCTTGATCGAAGAGGGCGACTCCATCACCATCGACGCGCACAAGCTGCTGATCAAGCTGAATGTGTCGAACAAGGTGCTGGCCGAACGTCGCGCCAAGTGGAAGCAGCCGGCACCGCGCTACACCCGCGGCCTGATGGCCAAGTACATGAAGCTGGTGTCGCCGGCCACGACGGGAGCCGTCACCGACCTGTAATTGGGTGCCGCAGCAGTTTCCGGCGAAGGCCGTTTCGGGGTGACCTGGAACGGCCTTCAGTATTTTTGCGGACTGTCCATGAAGGCCTGCGACGGACGCCGTCCAACCAGGGCTTCCAGCATGATGAGTTCGTCGTCGGTGTGATTGGCCACGTTGGCCGGCACGATGGCGTCGGCGCGCCGGTCGCCGTAGATGTAGCGCGGCGATTCGTGGTGCGTGGTCGTGTAGGAATCGCTGGCCGAGCCGTTGGCGGACGCGATGTCGGCCGTGCCGTAGCAGAGACAGAAATAGGTGCGGCCGCGCTGCGCCTCGATATAGCCGCCGGTGCCGCGAATGCCGATGGTGGCCGAGGGCGTGAGGATGCGACGCGGATGGCCGGTGGCAAAAACACTCAGCAGCCGGCCGGTGAGCACGCGCGCCATGCTGATCAGGGCGTCGGTGCCCGAGAGTTCCACGCGCGTCGCGCCGCGCAC
>CANIIN010000110.1 GCA_947467405.1 Betaproteobacteria bacterium
GGCGTCCATATGCACTGCATGGACGGCGATCAGTCGTGGTCCGACGAGACCCAACTGCCACAATCGCTCGAGCGGCCTGACGCCATATTGGGTGACGCTCTGGTCAATCTCGTCCAGCGTTTCATGCAGATGGACGTGGATGGGCAGGTCGAGTTCCTCGGCCAGCATGAGGACGCGTCCGAATGTCCGGTCGGACACGGTATAAGGTGCGTGCGGCGCCATGCAGAAGGAGAGCAGGGGTTCATTGGCGAGTTGATCCCTCGCCGCCAGGCCCTTGATGATGTAATCATCGGCGTCGCTCGCATAGGCAGTCGGAAATTCGATCGCTATCAGGCCGATCGATGCACGCATGCCCGCGTCGATGGCAGCGCGCGCCGCCTGTTCCGGGAAAAAGTACATTTCATTGAAGCACGTCACGCCACCGCGAAGCATTTCCGCGCAGGCCAGCAGGGTGCCGTCATAGACGAATTGCGGCGAGACGTGCTTTGCCTCGGCCGGCCAGATGTGGTCATTCAGCCACTTCATCAACGGCATGTCGTCGGCCATGCCTCGCATGAGGGACATCGATGCATGGGTGTGAAGGTTGACCAGCCCAGGTATGAGTGCGTGATCGTGCAGTTCGACCCGGTTGGCCGGCTCGAAGCGTTGATTGGCTTCGCTGCGCGGCTGCACGCCGACGATGATTCCATCGCGGATCGCCACGCTGTGGTCCTCCAGCACGACCCCGGCAGGTTCCACCGGGATCACCCAGCGCGCGTCGATCTGGGTGTCAACAGGTTCCATGTCTGGCTCCGTGGCGGCCTTGGTTCTGGGGCTTCATCAGGTCATGCTCCGGGCTCTTTTCGTTCGGAATGTCGCGATCATACCTTGTGGCGGGACAGTGACCTGCCGCGCGTTTTGTCAGTCAAATCCAGCATGGCTTGCAGCATCGAGAAAAGCTCAGATCGGGATGGCTTGAGGAGGGCGTTGCTGTTAAAATTTCACCTTTTAAAGATGCCACTTTGCGGTGCCGGAAAGAGCCTCCTCGAGCCATGCTCGGCGGGTGCCGGAGAAGGGGTGTCACTCACCGGGAATCGCCGTCGCTATGGATCAGTTTGCCAAGGAAACGCTGCCCATCAGTCTAGAAGAAGAAATGCGGCGGTCCTACCTCGATTACGCCATGAGCGTGATCGTCGGTCGTGCCCTTCCTGATGTGAGGGACGGCTTGAAGCCGGTGCACAGGCGGGTGTTGTTCGCCATGCACGAATCGAACAATCTCTGGAACCGCCCGTTCGTGAAGTGCGCGCGCGTCGTCGGTGAGGTCATGGGTAAGTATCACCCGCATGGCGATTCGGCGATTTACGACACGCTGGTGCGCATGGCGCAGGATTTCAGCCTGCGCTACACACTGGTCGATGGTCAGGGCAACTTCGGCTCCATCGATGGCGACAATGCGGCGGCCATGCGTTATACGGAATGCCGCCTCGATCGCATTGCGTCGGAACTGTTGTCCGACATCGATCGCGAAACAGTGGATTTCGGTCCGAACTACGATGGCAAGGAGCGAGAGCCGCTGGTGCTGCCGGCGCGTTTTCCGAATCTGCTCGTGAACGGATCGGCTGGTATCGCCGTCGGGATGGCCACGAACATCCCGCCGCACAACCTGACCGACGTCATCGAAGCATGCCAACTGCTGCTGCGCCAGCCGGATACCGGTATCGAGGAACTGATCGACATCGTCCAGGCGCCGGACTTTCCTACTGCCGGCATCATCTACGGGATCGCGGGTGTGCGCGAGGGCTATCGCACCGGCCGCGGTCGCGTGGTGATGCGCGCCCGGGTGCATTTCGAGGATGTTGAAAAGGGCAATCGGCAGTCCATCATCGTCGATGAGTTGCCTTATCAGGTCAACAAGAAGGTGCTGCTCGAGCGTATCGCCGAGCTGGTTCATGAAAAGCGCATTGAGGGCATTGCTCACGTGCAGGACGAATCCGACAAGTCCGGCATGCGCGTGGTGATCGAACTGCGCCGTGGCGAGTTGCCCGAAGTCATCTTGAACAACCTGTACAAGCACACGCAGCTGCAGGACACCTTTGGTATCAATATGGTGGCGTTGCTGGACGGGCAGCCCAGACTGCTCAACCTGCGCCAGATGCTGACCGCATTCCTGTCGCATCGCCGGGAAGTCATTACCCGTCGCACGGTCTATGAATTGCGCAAGGCTCGCGAGCGGGCGCATATTCAGGAAGGCTTGGCGGTCGCATTGTCGAACGTCGATGAAATCATCGCGCTCATCAAGAGTTCCCCGACGCCACCGGAGGCGAAGGTGGCGCTGATGGCGCGCGGCTGGAGATCGACGGTCGTCGAGGAGATGCTTCAGCGCGCCGGAGCCGACGCGTCGCAGCCGGAGGGCGTTGCTGAATTGTTCGGGCTGAAGCCTGACGGCTATCGATTGTCCGATACGCAGGCGCAGGCCATTCTCGAGATGCGTTTGCAGCGGCTTACCGGGCTCGAGCAGGACAAGATCGTTTCCGAATATCGCGAATTGCTGGACAAGATTGCCGACTATCTCGACATACTGGCCAAGCCGGCGCGCATCACGGCCATCATCTCGGAGGAACTCGAGGCCATCCGCCAGCAGTATGGCGACAAGCGCCGCAGCGAGATCGTGGTCAATGCCGAAGACCTGTCGATGGAGGACCTGATCGCGCCGGAAGACGTGGTCGTGACCTTCTCCCATGCCGGTTACGTGAAGGCCCAGCCGCTGGGCGACTACCGCGCGCAGCGTCGTGGCGGTCGTGGCAAACAGGCTGCGACCACCCGGGAAGACGACTTCATCGAGCGGTTGTTCATCGCCAATACGCACGACACGTTGCTGTGTTTCTCGTCGCATGGCCGCCTGTACTGGCTCAAGGTGTATCAGGTCCCGCAGGGGACACGCACCAGCCGCGGCAAGCCGATCATCAATCTTTTCCCGCTGGCCGAAGGCGAGAAGATCAACGCCGTCCTGCCCATCAAGCAGTACGACGACAGTCATTACGTGTTCATGGCGACCACCATGGGAACGGTCAAGAAGACACCCCTGTCGTCGTTCTCCAATCCCCGCGAGAAAGGCATCATCGCCGTCGAGTTGGATGAAGGCGATCACCTCATTGGCGCCGCCATCACCGATGGCAAGCACGACGTCATGCTTTTCTCCAATGCCGGCAAGGCAGTGCGTTTCGAGGAGGACGATGTTCGCCCGATGGGGCGCCAGGCGCGCGGCGTGCGCGGCATGGCCCTCGAGGAGGGGCAGCGCGTCGTGTCCATGCTGGTAGCTGACCGCGAGACGCAGAGCGTGCTGACTGCAACGGAGAACGGCTACGGCAAGCGCACTCATATTTCCGAGTACACCCGTCACGGGCGTGCCACCAAGGGCATGATCGCCATCCAGATTTCCGATCGCAATGGATTGCTGGTCGGCGCGGTGCTGGTTGATGAAAGGGACGAGATCATGCTGATCTCGACCGGCGGCGTGCTGATCCGCACCAGGGTGCAGGATATCCGCGAGATGGGCCGCTCGACGCAGGGCGTCACGCTGATCAATCTGGACGAAGGCACCAAGCTGGCTGGCGTGGAACGGATCGGCGAAGCGGAGGCCGAAGAGGTCGCCGCAGAATCCGGTGAGGACGCTGAAAGCGCTTCGACGAAAGGCCCTTCCGACGATGATGTCGGGCCCGCAAGCGCAGAGGACGAACCGCCCACGCTGCAATGATCATGGATGTCTCGCCGAGCCTGAACGGCCGGCGCGCCATCGCGCAGATTTCGACTAACCCAAGAGGCAATACAGAATGACCAGGGCAATCAACTTCAGCGCCGGACCGGCAACGCTGCCGGAAGAGGTGCTCCGTCAGGCCGCAGCGGAAATGCTCGACTGGCATGGTTCCGGCATGGGCGTGATGGAAATGAGCCATCGCGGCAAGGAATTCATTTCGATACATGCGGAGGCCGAGGCGGACGTGCGCGAACTGCTCGCGGTGCCGGCCCATTACAAGGTTCTTTTTCTGCAGGGCGGCGCCATGGCGGAAAACGCCATCATTCCCATGAACATGCTGCGCGGGAAGACCTCCGCCGACTACGTCAACACCGGGGAGTGGTCGAAGAAGTCGATCAAGGAGGCGAAGAAGTACTGCAGCGTCAACGTTGCGGCATCCAGCGAAGACCGCAACTTTACCTATATTCCGAAGCAGGATGCCTGGAAGCTGAACAAGGACGCGGCATACGTCCATATCTGCTCCAACGAGACCATTGGTGGACTCGAATATCACTGGATTCCGCAGACCGGCGACGTGCCGCTCATTGCGGACATGTCCTCGCACATCATGTCGCGTCCGGTGGATGTGTCGAAATATGGCCTCATCTATGCTGGTGCGCAGAAGAACATCGGGCCGGCCGGACTGACGCTGGTGATCGTGCGTGATGATCTGATCGGCAACACCCTGCCTTTCACGCCATCGGCTTTCGACTACAAGCAGCAGGCGGAAAATGACTCGATGCTCAATACGCCGCCGACCTATGCAATCTATATCGCCGGGCTTGTCTTCAAGTTGCTGAAGAAGCAGGGCGGACTGGCTGCCGTCGAGAAGAACAACATCGCGAAGGCCAAGATCCTGTACGACTGCCTGGACCAGAGCAGTTTCTTCTCCACGCCGATCGAGAAGAGCGACCGTTCGCGGATGAACGTGCCCTTCAAGCTCAAAGACGAGGCGCTGGATGGCGCGTTCCTGAAAGGCGTAGAAGCGCTGGGCATGGTGCAGTTGAAGGGGCATCGCTCCGTCGGCGGCATGCGGGCCTCCATATACAACGCGATGCCGATGGAAGGCGTGCAGCGTCTCGTTGATTACATGCGAGAGTTCGAGAAGAAGCACGGCTGAAGACGGTACTCCGGCCGCGCAAGGCGGGTGGGGCTGACCTGGGCGGATTCCCTCTTCCCGGAGTCTCCTCGCCGCTTCCGTTACACTCCTGTGCACCAATTGAGGCAGACATGACGCAGAAAAAGTTCCAGGTTCTGGTACTCAACCAGATTGCACCCATCGGACTGAAGCAGCTTCCGAACGACAGTTACCATGTCGCCAAGGACGTCAACCGTCCCGACGCGATTCTCGTGCGTTCGCACGACATGCACGAGATGGCCATCCCCGACTCGGTGCTGGCCATTGGTCGCGCCGGTGCGGGAACCAACAACATTCCCGTCAA
Organism: Betaproteobacteria bacterium; assembly: GCA_947467405.1. Taxonomy (GTDB): domain Bacteria; phylum Pseudomonadota; class Gammaproteobacteria; order Burkholderiales; family SG8-39; genus CAIYPG01. The sequence continues at coordinate 5,215 of CANIIN010000110.1, forward strand.
GGCCATGAGCGAACGCGGCGTTCCGGTATTCAATGCGCCGGGCGCCAACGCCAACGCAGTCAAGGAACTCGTCCTTGCCGGCATGTTGATCAGTGCGAGAAATCTGGCCCCGGCACTGCAATTCGTGTCTTCCTTGCATGGCAACGGCGACAGCGAAGACCAGTTGGCCAAGCGAATCGAAGACGGCAAGAAGCAATTCGCCGGCATGGAACTGCCCAATCACACCCTCGGCGTCATCGGCCTTGGCAAGATCGGCAGCTTGATCGCCGATGCGGCGATCAAGCTGGGCATGAATGTGCTCGGCTACGACCCGGAGATCACGGTCGATGCCGCCTGGGGACTGCCGTCGCAGGTGCGCAAGGCGCACAGCATCGACGAAGTGCTCAAGGCCAGTCATTTCGTAACGCTGCACGTTCCGCTGGTGCCGGCGACAAAGCACCTGATCAATGCGAAGAATCTGGCCAATTTGCGTGCCGGCGGCACCTTGCTCAATTTTTCGCGCGAGGAAATCGTGGATGCGGCGGCGGTCGCCGCTTCCCTGGACGCTCATCATCTGAAGTGCTATGTCACGGACTTTCCGGTGGGCACCTTGCTGGGGCATTCCGGCGTGGTGGCGCTGCCGCATCTGGGAGCGTCGACGCGTGAAGCGGAGGACAATTGTGCTGTCATGGTGGCCGACCAGATTCGCGACTATCTGGAACACGGCATTATCCAGAACGCCGTGAACTTTCCGAACGTGGTGATGCCACGCGAAGCCCCGCATCGCCTGGCCATCGCCAACGCCAATGTGCCGAATATGGTGGGGCAGATTTCCAGCGCCATGGCCGAAGCGGGGCTGAACATCCACAACATGTTGAATCGTTCCAAGGGCGACATGGCTTACACGCTGGTCGATGTGGACAGCGCGGTGAAACCGAACGTCATTGCCAGGATCGCTGCGGTGCAGGGAGTGCGCGCTGTGCGCTATCTGCCGCGCGCCGGCTGAGGGGAAGAGCATGTCGGACGACGATATTTCCAGACAGCGGCAGGAAATAGATGACGTGGATCGTCGCATCGTCGAACTGCTCAACGAGCGCGCGCGACTGGCCATGGTGATTGGTCGACTCAAGGGTAGCGGGCCGGTTTATCGGCCTGAGCGCGAAGCCGAAGTCCTGCGAAATGTGGCGGCGGGTGCGGTCGGTCCCTTGCCGGCTGGTTCGCTGACCCGGATTTATACCGAGGTCATGTCAGCCTGCCGCGCGCTGGAAGGACGCATTGCCGTGGGTTACCTCGGGCCGGCGGGCACATTTACGGAAATGGCGGTGGGGCGTCATTTCGGCCAGGCAGTTGACGCGGTGCCCTGCGGTTCGATCGACGAAGTGATCAGGAAGGCCGAGGCCGGCAGTGTTCAGTTCGCGGTTCTACCGGTCGAGAATTCCACCGAGGGTGCAATAGGCCGCACCATGGATCTGCTGGTGAACACCTCGCTGCGCATCTGTGGCGAAGTGGTGCTCAAGGTGCGGCAGAACCTCATGGCGGCCGCCGACAAGGCCCCGGGCAGCTTTTCCAGGGTTTACTCGCACGCTCAGTCACTCGGGCAATGCGCTTCCTGGCTCGCGCAGAACATGCCGAACGCGGAGCGCGTGGCAGTGTCCAGCAACGCTGAAGCGGCGCGAATTGCGGCTGGTGAGGCAGACGCCTGCGCCATCGGTCCTGAGGCGGCGGCGCTGAAGTACGGACTCAAAGTGCTGGCGGCCGATGTGCAGGACGACGCGAAGAACATGACCCGTTTCCTGGTGCTGGGCAAGGATGACCTGCGTCCGACGGGCATGGACCGCACCTCGCTGGTGATGTCGGCGCCCAATCGACCCGGCGCGGTGCTGGAATTGATTTCGCCATTCGCGCAGAACGGGGTGAGCATGACCCGAATCGAGTCGCGGCCTGCGCGGACGGGCCAGTGGGAGTACTTGTTCTTTGTCGATATCGAGGGGCATCAGGCCGACGCTGCTGTCGCGATGGCAATCGGGGAGATTCGCATGAAGGCCCCGTTTCTCAAGGTGCTGGGAAGCTACCCGGCGGCGCAGACGCTGGCACAGTAGGCGCACGGCAGGCGGCCGGCGCAAGATCAAGCTGACATTTCACACAGGACAACATGGACATCTGCGAACTTTCCCCTGTATACATCCGCGCCATTGCGCCTTACCAGCCCGGCAAGCCGATCTCGGAACTGGCGCGCGAGATGGGTTTGGATGAGACCAAAATCGTCAAGCTGGCATCCAACGAGAACCCGCTGGGCATGTCGCCGCGTGTGCTGTCAGCCATCCAGAAGGAACTGGCAAATCTCGCCCGCTATCCGGACGGCAATGCCTTCGAACTGAAGGCCGCCATATCGCGTCGTTTTGCCGTGTCCGCGGACAGCCTGGTGATCGGCAACGGTTCCAACGACTTGCTGGAATTGGTATGCGGGGCATTCCTCACGCCCGGTTCGTCCACGGTGTATTCGCAGCA
>CANIIN010000111.1 GCA_947467405.1 Betaproteobacteria bacterium
AACTGCTCGACTTCATCGACAAGGCCACCTACGTCGCGGTGAACGACTACGAAGGCAAGATGCTCGAGGAACGAACCAGCAAGACGCTGGTCGAACTCTCCAAGCGCGTGAAGGCCCTGATCGTGACGCGCGGCGCGTCGGGGTCGACTATTCATGTCGAGGGTCAACAGCTGGACATCCCCTGCGTTAAAGCGGAAGACGTGGTTGATCCGACCGGGTGCGGTGACGCTTACCGGGCCGGCCTGCTGTACGGCCTTGCCAGCGGGCGCGACTGGCGCGCCACCGGCCAGCTGGCTTCGCTGATGGGTTCGCTGAAAATAGCCTGCCGTGGCGGCCAGAACCATGCGCCGACCCGCGACGAGATCGTCAACCGTTATCAGCGCGAATTCGGCGCCAAGCTGTAATCGGTCAGCGGTCGTGGCGTATCGGTGCCGTGACAGGATCGGCATCGATGTAAACGATGTAAGACTTGTAACGGCTCGCTGACGCCGTCGCGGACTTGGCGTTAAGGTGGCTACGGCGGGACTGGCGCTGAAGAACCGGCGCAGAGATGCCACCGCAGATCAACAGATTGGAAGACATCATGCAACGCAACCAGATCATCATCGGATCCGCCCTCCTGGCCGCCACCCTGCTGGCTGGCGGTTGCGCCACCTCCAGCGATTCCGGCAGCGTCTATTCGTCCGGCCAGACGCGACGCGAGCAGACGGTGCGTCTCGGCGTGGTCGAGTCGGTTCGCCAGGTCAACATCGAAGGCAACGCGCAGGGCCCGGTCGGCACTATTGCCGGCGGCGCCATCGGCGGCATTGCCGGTTCCAACATCGGCGGCGGACGCGGATCGACCATCGGCTCCATTCTGGGTGCTGTGGCAGGCGGCGTCGCCGGCAATGCCATCGAGCGCAAGGTGACAGAGAAGAAGGGCATCGAAGTGACGGTGCGGCTGGAGAACGGCGAGTTGCGTGCCATCACCCAGGAAGCCGACGAAGAGTTCCGTCCCGGTGAACGCGTGCGGCTATTGTCCGGCAGCGGTACGACACGCGTCACGCACTGAACAGTTCGGCGCGCCATTTCGCGTCAGGCCTTTCGCGCCCCGTTGCACCGGGCCGATGCAGTTCGGTTGTTGCAGTATTGTGACAACCCTATTATGTAAAGCGTTTATGGACGGGCATCTCCACGATATTAATAGTCTGAATTCGTGGAATTGATGGATCCGTCACCAAGCCGCTTCACTGGCCTCTCGTCCCCGCGCCGCGCAATCGCTCCAGCCTACGGACCAGCCTTCCCGCACCTTGGGCTATAGTCCGGCACTCTGAAGAAACCGGACCCTGCCGTTGTCTCCTCGCCCGACACCGTTCATCACGCGCTGCCTGCGCATTCTGCGGGTGGCGCTGCATCTGCTGCGCGGACTGGTCATTGCCCTGTTCCGGTTTCCGCGATTGTCGCCGGCGCGACAACGCGGCGAAGTGCGGCGCTGGTCGCGCCAGCTGCTGACCATCCTGGCTGTTCGCGTTCACGCCACCAACCATCCCGATGAGCTGCCGCCGGTGTGCATGCTGGTCACCAATCACATTTCCTGGCTGGACATCTTCGTCGTGCTGGCCAGCCATCCGTCCGTTTTTGTCGCCAAGTCGGAGATCCGTCAATGGCCGCTGGTAGGCTGGTTGTGCGCACGCGTCGGAACGCTGTTCATCGAGCGCGGCCGGCGCAGCGCCACGCGGCATGTGAATGCCGCCATCGTGACGGCGTTGCAGGGCGGGACCGTCGTCGGCATCTATCCCGAAGGCACCACCAGCGACGGCCTGTCCATCGGGCGATTTCACGCCGCGCTGTTCCAGCCGGCCATCGATGCCGGCGCCACATTGGTTCCGCTGGCATTGCGCTATACTGATCGCAATGGGCGTCACTGCAGCGCCACCGATTTCGTCGGCGATACGACCTTCGTGGAGTCACTGTGGTCAACGACATCGGCTCGAACGATCGTTGCCGATGTGCAGTGGCTTGCGCCATTGGTCTGCGCGGGCCGCGAGCGACGTGAACTGGCTCGACAGGCAGAAGCGGCTGTCGCGGCAGCGCTGAGTGTGCCAGTCAGCGCGACGACTTCAGCGGCAGGCCTTTCGTCGCGCAGTGCACCTGGAACAGGCGACGGTCCTCAAGACGAATCGCACTGAGTTTTCCGCCCCAGACACAACCGGAATCCAGCGCCAGCAGGTTCGGCGCCAGTTTTACTCCCAAGGCGGACCAGTGTCCGCACACCACCGTGACATTCGATGAACAGCGTCCCGGCACATCGAACCAGGGCAGGTAGCCGGCTGGTGCCTTGGCCGTCTCGCCCTTGGTTTCGAATTCCATCACGCCTTGTGGCGAACAGAATCGCATGCGCGTCATGGCATTGATGATCACGCGCAGCCGGTCTGCACCACGCAGGTCGTCGCTCCAGCGATCAGGCTTGCCGCCATAGAGCTTGGAAAGAAATTCCGCATAGCCCGCGCCACGCAGCTTGTGTTCCACCTCAACCGAGAGGCCCGCGGCCATGTCCGCCGTCCATCCCGGCAGCAGACCGGCGTGCACCAGGAGGAATTCGCCTTCGCGATGCAGCAGCGGCTGGCTGCGCAGCCAGGCCAGCAATTCCGGCGCATCCGGCGCTTCCAGAATGTCATCGATGGTGTCGTCGTAGCGACGCTTGGCAAAACCTTCAGCGACGGCGAGCAGGTGCAGGTCGTGGTTGCCCAACACGGTGACCGCGCCGTCACCCAGCGCTTTGACGAAGCGCAGCGTGGCCAGCGACTTGGGACCGCGATTGACCAGATCACCGACGAACCAGAGACAATCGCTGCCGCGATCGAACCCGATGGCGACCAGCAGGCGCTCGAGTTCATCGAAACAACCCTGCACGTCACCGATGGCGTAAGTCGCCATCTAACCCACTGCCCCTGCCATCACGGTCATTGCCGGCACCGACCCATCATGCCGCCCAAAGTGCCTGCGCCGCGCGCGAACCCTGTTGCGAGGCGCCACCCAACTCACCCTGCAAACGACGCAGGCGATTGGTCCAGTAGTGGAGCGGATATTCCAGCGTCAGGCCGATGGCGCCGTGAAACTGGTGCGTTTCGTACACAACGCGCACCGCGGCATCCTGCGCGTAAGTGGCCGCCAGCGCCGCATCGGTCGGTTCACCGCTCCACGCCGCCTTGTAGGTCAGCAGGCGCGCGGCATGCAGCAGCACGGTGCATTCCGACAGGCGGTGCTGGATCACCTGGAACGATCCGAGCGGACGATTGAACTGGCGGCGGTTCTTGACGTATTCGACGGTCAGGTCGATAGCCGAGTGCATGGCGCCGACAATTTCCGCCGCGAGGCCGATTTGCCACCACTGCTGCAACTGACCCACCGTCACGCCAGGCAATACCGGCGCCTTAGTGATATCGGCTGCCGCGCAACGTCCGTATGAGTAGGCAAATTGCGAGGTCAGTGCTTCGACCTTGCAGCCCGACAGATCCATGGCCCGCACCTGATTGCCGTCGGCCATGAGCGCCGACCCTGCCTGGGGAAGAAACCGTGTCGGCGTCGCGAGCGAGCCCTGTGACAAGGCGATCGGTCCGCGCAGGGGCTGCTTCGACAACTTGGGAGCAACCAGCGCCGATGCAGCGACTTCAAGCGTGTACGGCAGTTTCGCCACCGCCTCGATGAGCATGACGGCGCCCGTGGCGCCCATTTCGCGCTCGATGTCGAAATAGCCGGCATCACGCAGGCTGGCCGCAATGGCGGGATTCTCCTGCAAGGCTGCGGCACTGCCGACCGGCAGCGAACCGCGGTACTTGGCGAGCAACTGATCCAGGCCTGCTTCAAGAGCAATGTGGTCGGAGTCGAAATCGAAGTCCATGCTATTCCTCCCGGGGCATCTTGAGCAGGTTGCGGGAAATGAGGTTCAACTGCACCTCGGCAGCACCAGCGGCGATGCCAATCGACGCCGTGCGCTTGTAGGCTGACGCCAGCATCGGCTCATCGGCGGCGAAGATGAAATCCGGCACGTAATTACCGAGGAATTCGCACACGCTGCGATCGGCCATCACGGCGGCATAGCGTGCCACGTTGGTTTCCGCATCGGCCGGCTTGCCCTTGACGCGACCGTCGATGACCCGAAGCGCCAGCGCTTTGGCCGCTTCCAGCGCGCCCTGGCAACGCGCTGCAGCGGCCTGCACGTCGGTGTCCTTGAAACGGCCATGCTGTTTCAACAACTCGATGCCGCGATTGAAGCCACGCCAGGTTAGCGCATAGCGCGGTGCACCGATGCGTTCGTTGCTGAGAATCTGCGTGACGACGCCCCAGCCCTTGTCCTGCTCGCCCAGCAGCGCGGACAAGGGTACTTCGACATTGTCGAAGAACACTTCGTGGATGGCGCGCGCGCCCTGCAGGCTGGGAATCACGCGTACCGTGATGCCCTTGGTATCCATCGGCACCACCAGCACCGTGATGCCACCACGCCCCTGCAGACCGGTGCGAACCAGCAGGATGCAGTAGTCGGCAAAGCTGGCGGCCGAGGTCCAGATCTTGGAGCCGTTGATGACGTAGCTGCTGCCGGTGTTCTCGGCGCGTGTGCTCAGGGCAGCCAGGTCCGAGCCGGCATTCGGCTCGGAGAAGCCCTGGCAATAGGAGATCGCGCCCGAGGTAATGCCCTTCAAGTGCACCTTGCGCTGCTCTTCCGTGCCGAACTTGATGAAGGCCGGACCGACCCAGTTGATGCTCATGTACTGATAGGCACGCGGCTCGCCTTCAGCCCACATTTCCTCATTGAGGATCCAGTGATGGAATGCATCCATGCCGCCGCCGCCGTATTCCTTCGGCCAGTGCGGAATCAGCAGGCCCTCCTGGGCGAGAATGGGGCAGAACGTCCTGGAGAACGCGACGGTGAAATCACTGCCGTTGTCATACAACGACTTCTGCGCCCAGTCGGCGGGAAGATGTTTCTTCAGAACATCCTTGATCCGCTGGCGATAGGCGTCATGCTCTGTCGTCCACTTGAAGTCCAAGCCTCGCTCCTTTTCTGCGATATTTTGAAACGGCGTCCGCTGCAGCTTTCAACGCGTGGCCGCCGACTTCGCCTTCGAGCAGCGAGTCTACGTTGAGCACAGCCTGCAATGTTACCTTGATGACGGCCCATTGACTGCGCGCGGGTTAATATAGCAACGAACATTATGATCACCCGCGTCAGTACACGAACCGCCGGGTCGTCAAAGCGTCGTCACGAACATGAATGTCCACACAACAAAGGAACTGCCGGTGCCAGAGACCCTGATCTACGAAAAAGCCGACTTCGTCGCCACCATCACCCTCAACCGTCCCGAGAAGATGAACGCATATTCGGCCGTCATGCGCCAGGAACTCGCCAACACGCTGGCGGATGCCGAAGCGGACGATCAGATTCGTGCCGTCATCCTCACCGGGGCCGGACGTGCGTTCTGCGCTGGCGCCGATATGTCGGAGGGTCGCCTTGAAGCGCGCGAGAAGAGTTCACTCCTGACCATCGAGCGGGCCATCATCGGACCGGCCTACGTCATGGCGCGCATGGACACGCCGCTGATCGCCGCCATCAACGGCGCGGCCGTCGGTGTCGGTTTCGAACTCACAGTGGGTTGCGATTTCCGCATCATGTCGACGACTGCCGAGCTGAACGACCTGCATGTCACGCGCGGATTGCTGGCGGACGCCGGCGCGCCGTGGCTGCTGCCACGCATCGTGGGTTGGGAGAACGCCTGCGAGGTTCTGTTGCTCGGAGAGCCGATCGATGCCGCCACCGCGCAGCGCATGGGCCTGGTCAGCCGCGTCGTCGAACCCGAGGAATTGATGTCCGCCGCCCGCGCGCTGGCCGCGCGCATCGCCTCCAAGGCGCCGCTGTCCGTGCGCTACATGAAACGCCTGATGCGCGAGGGCATGTCGCGCGAGCAGCGTCCGACCATGGAGTCGTCGGCGCGCCTGTTCAGGTCGCTGCAGGATACCGATGACTTGAAGGAGGGCGTGCGCGCCTGGCTGGAGAAACGCGCGCCGCAGTGGCAGGGCAAGTAGTTCGCCCCGACCACATCGCTCGTTTGGCGTGCTTCGGCAGCGTTGCCGGTAATCGGCAACGCCGGCTTCCCTGCCAGCCTGGAATCAGGCGGTGTCCAGTCGTCGATACTGGATCGCCTCGGCAACATGGTTGGCCGCCACCCGCTCGACATCGCCCAGGTCGGCGATCGTTCTCGCCAGTTTCAGCACACGATGGTAACCGCGCGCCGACAGATTGAGCCTTGCAATGGCCTGGCGCAGCAGTGATTGACCGGCATCGTCGGGAACACAGAACTGCTCCACCTCGCTGGCGCCAAGCCGGGCATTGCTGTGCGGCTGCCGGTCAGCCTGCCGTTGTCGCGCTTGTTGCACTCTGACACGCACCGCTGACGAGGCCTCGCCATGGCGCTGCCCCAGCAATTCGTCTTCGCGCAGCGAGGGCACTTCCAGCAGCACGTCGATGCGATCAAGCAGGGGGCCCGACAACTTGCCGCGATAGCGCGCCACCTGATCCGGCGTGCAGCGACAGCGGCCGGAGAAGTGTCCCTGGTATCCGCACGGACACGGGTTCATCGCTGCAATCAGCTGGAATCTCGCCGGGAACTCCACCTGTCGCGAGGCCCGCGAGATGGCGACCTTGCCCGACTCCAGCGGCTCACGCAGGACTTCCAGGACGCTGCGGTCGAACTCCGGCATTTCATCCAGGAACAGCACGCCGTTGTGCGCCAGCGAAATCTCGCCGGGACGCGGATGGCTGCCGCCGCCGACGATGGCCACGCTGGACGCAGAGTGATGCGGCGCGCGGAAGGGCCGCCGTCGCCAGTTCTCGATGCGAAAGCCCGCGCTGCCGAGAGACTGCACGGCAGCCGACTCGATGGCTTCGTCATCGCTCATGTCGGGTAGCAAACCCGGGAAGCGCGCGGCGAGCATGGATTTGCCGGTACCAGGCGGGCCCACCAGCAATACGCTGTGCCCGCCTGCAGCCGCGACTTCGAGCGCGCGCTTCACATGCGTCTGACCGCGCACATCGGCGAGATCCGGCGATGCCGCATGCGGAGCCGGCGACGGTGCGAGCGGTGCGGACAGCTTCTGCTGATCGTGCAGATGTGCGCAGACTTGCAGCAGCGAGGCGGCTTCCAGAACCTCGATGCCGGATACCAGCGCCGCTTCGGTGGCGCTGGCGCGCGGCAGGACGAAGACGCGGCGGCTCTTCGATGCGCCATAAGCCATGGCCAGCGCGCCGCGCACCGGCCGCAGTTCTCCGTTCAACGACAACTCACCAGCAAATTCGTACTGATCCAGTTGCGCGACCGGTATCTGTTTCGATGCCGCAAGAATCCCGAGCGCGATCGGCAGATCGAATCGGCCACTCTCTTTCGGCAGTTCCGCCGGCGCGAGGTTGACCGTGATGCGTCGCGCCGGAAATTCGAAACGGCAATTGAGGATCGCGGCGCGAACGCGTTCGCGGCTCTCCTTCACCTCGGTTTCAGGCAACCCGACGATGGTGAAGGCCGGCAGGCCATTGGCCAGATCGACCTCCACGGCAACGGGCGGCGCGTCAAGCCCGGCGAGTGCACGGCTGTGCAGGACGGCAAGCGACATGGCTGGGTGTTCCGTGTTGTTCTGGTGTCGAAACGAATCGCACTAGAAGAAACG
>CANIIN010000112.1 GCA_947467405.1 Betaproteobacteria bacterium
CCTCGGACTTCTCGCCGCAGGCGGTGCGTGACACGGTCGACAAGGCCCTGACCATCGCCCGTTTCACGGCGAGCGACGATTGCGCCGGGCTGGCCGATACCGAGCTCATGGCGCGTCCCGCCGATCGCAAGGAACTCGACCTGTTCCACCCCTGGGACCTGCCGGTCGAGAAGGCCATCGAGATGGCGCGCCAGTGCGAGGCGGCGGCGTTCCGGCTGGATCCGCGCATTGCCAATTCCGACGGCGTGCACGTCGCCTGCCAGCAGTCGCAGTTCGTGATGGCCAACAGCCGCGGCTTCATGGCCGGCTTTCCGACCTCGCGTCACTACCTGTCATGCGCGGTGATCGCCGAGGAAAACGGCCGCATGGAGCGCGACGACTGGTATGCGTCGGAGCGCGACGCCAAGGATCTCGCCAAGCCGTCAGCGGTCGGCGGCTATGCCGGACGGCGCGCGCTGGCGCGCCTGCGCGCGAAGAAGATTTCCACCACGCAGGCCCCGATCCTGTTCGAGGCGCCGGTGGCGAGCGGACTGCTGTCGCATTTCGTGGGGGCGGTGTCGGGCGGCAGCCTGTACCGCAAGGCGTCCTTCCTGACCGACAGCCTGGGCACGCAGGTGTTCTCGAAGCTGGTGAACATCGTCGAGCGTCCGCACCAGCGTCGCGGGCAGGCCAGTTCTTGGTTCGACGACGACGGCGTGCTGACGCGCGAGCGTGACGTGGTGAAGAACGGCGAATTGCTGGGCTACTTCCTCGGCACGTATTCGGCGCGTAAGCTCGGCATGCAGACCACCGGCAACGCCGGCGGCAATTACAACCTCATCCTCGAACCCGGGAAGCGCAGCCTGAAGCAGATGATCCGTGACATGGGGCGCGGGCTGCTGGTGACCGAGCTCATGGGGCAGGGCATCAACCTGGTGACCGGCGATTACTCGCGCGGTGCGGCCGGCTACTGGGTCGAGAACGGCGAGATCGTGCACCCGGTCGAGGAAATCACCATCGCCGGCAATCTGCGCGACATTTTCAAGGGCATCGTGGCCATGGGCAACGACGTGCTGGTGCGCGGTTCGCGGTCCTGCGGATCGATCCTGGTCGACAACATGACCATTGCAGGCAACTGAGGCAGACAACTGAGGCAGGCAACCGAGGCGGGCGGCTGCGGCTGCTGTCCGAGAACTGAAATCGGGGCGCTGATTCATGACTTTCGCAATCATTTCCGGCGGGCGTGGCGTGATCGAACAACTGTGTGATGGTCAATCCGAGCAGGGAAATGGCCCGAAGAAGCGCGCCAGTGCTTGTTCTGCAGGCACCGTCTATTTTACGATCCGGCTCCGCCGGATGGCCTGATTCACCATGCTGGGCCGTTTACTGCAGTCGGTATTGGGCCAGGACGCGAGCGCGCTGAACGCACGCGGCATTGCCGCCTGGCAGCGTGGCGACTTGGCGTCGGCCGAAGAGTTGTTCCGATCGGCCCTGAAACGCGACTCCAATCATGCCAGTGCTGCCAGCAACCTGGGCATGGTGCTGGCGGCCCGCGGGCGCATGGACGATGCGGTGGTGGTGCTGCGCGAAGCGGTGGCGATCGATCCCCGTCATGTCGGCGCGCGCATCAATCTCGCCGTGATCCTTCACCAGGGGGGCGGCATCCCCGAAGCCGTTTTCCATCTCGATCAGGCGCTGGAACTGGAGCCGGGCAATCGCCTGGCCCGCGCCAACCGCATCAAGCCCCTGATGGATCTGTGCGACTGGGCGGCGGTGGCGCGCGAAGTGGAGACCCTCAAGGCCGAAGCGCAGGCAGGCGCGACACGCTGGGCCGACGCCATTCCGCCCTTCGTGTCGCTGCTGCTGCCGTTCTCGCCGGCCTTCCAGCTGTCTGTGGCCCGCCATCACGCCATGTCCTGTGCGGCCCTGCTGGAGACCGACCCGCGGACCAGTCACCTCACCTCCAACGCCGCCGAGGCAGGGCGCCGGCTGCGCATTGGCTACCTGTCGGCGGATTTCCATGACCACGCCACGGCGCACCTCAGCCTGGGCCTCTACGCCGCGCACGACCGTACCCATTTCGATATCACGGCTTATTCCATCGGGCAGGTGCCGACGCATGGCGACGGCAGCGAATACCGGCGGCGCATCGAATTCGGCTGCGACAGCTTCGTTGAAGCCAGCGACCTGTCCAGTGCGCAACTCGCGCGCCGCATCGCCGCCGACCGTATCGACATTCTGGTCGACATGAAGGGCTACACCGGCGGCGCGCGTCCCGACGTCATGGCGCGCAGGCCGGCGCCCTTGCAGGTGAGCTACCTCGGTTATCCCGGCACCATGGGCGCGGACTTCATCGATTACCTCATCGCTGACCGCGTGCTGGTACCGGAGGGCAGCGAACAATGGTATGCCGAGAAGATCGTCTACATGCCGGCGAGTTACCAGATCAATGACGATGCGCAGGCCATCGCCGACAGCGTGCCGCCGCGCGCGACGCTCGGGCTGCCCGATGGCGCCTTCGTGTTCTGCTGTTTCAACCAGTTGTACAAGACCGAGCCGCAGATCTTCGCGGCCTGGATGCGCATCCTGCAGGCGGTGCCGGGCAGCGTGCTGTGGCTGCAGTGCGGGCATCCGGTCGGCGAGGAGCGCCTGCGCGCCGCGGCGGCTGCGGCCGGGGTCGATCCGGCGCGGCTGGTGTTCGCCCCCTACGAGCGCAAGACGGACCACCTGGCGCGTCATGCCTACGTCGACCTGTTCCTCGATACCCATGTGGTCAACGCCCACACCACCGCCAGCGACGCGCTGTGGGCCGGTGTTCCGCTGCTGACCTGGCCGGGCGAGTCGTTCGCATCGCGCGTCGCCGCCAGCCTGTTGAATGCCGTCGGCATGGCCGATTGCGTCATGGCGGACCTGGCCGCCTATGAGGCGCGGGCCGTGCAACTGGCCTTCAATCCAGAACAACTGATGGGACTGCAGAACCGGCTGGCGGCCAACCGCAAAACCACGCCCCTGTTCGATACCGGCGCCTGCGTGGCGGCCCTGGAACTGGCCTACCGCCGCATGTGGGCCGATCGTTGCCACGGGGGGCGGCAGGTGTCCTTTCGGGTGGGCACCTGATCGGCGCCTGCCTGGGCAGTCGGTGCGGCTCATGCGCCATCGCGCGGTAGCGCCGCTATTTGGGCAGAATGGCGACAGCCCCCCCCAATTGACGGCGCAAGGGTCTACAATTATTGCGTGGTAGCCGTTTCTTCCAGTAAAGCTATTATTTTTAATAAAACCATTTATTGCAGGTAAACCAAAAAGCAGGAGGTTCTCATGACAATGGAAAGACGTTCGTTTCTCAAGAAGGCCGGTATCGGCCTTGCTGCAACGGCGGCAACAGCCCCCGCCATCGCCCAGACCAGTGGCGGCCCCACCGTCAATTGGCGCCTGGCATCCAGTTTTCCCAAGAGTCTCGACACTATCTTCGGCGGTGCAGAAACGATTGCCAAGCGCGTGTCCGCGGCAACCGGCGGCAAGTTCACCATCAAGGTGTTCGCCGGCGGCGAAATCGTACCGCCGTTCTCGGTGCATACCGCGGTTCAGAACGCCACGGTGGAGTGCGCGCACACGGCACCTTACTATTTCTTCGGTACCGATCCGACGTTCGCCTTTTCCTGTGCGATTCCGTTCGGCCTGAACGCACGGCAGCAGAATGCCTGGATGTACCACGGCGGCGGCATGGAACTCATGCGCGAGTTCTACAAGGACTACAACATCATCCATTTTCCGGCCGGCAATACCGGCGTGCAGATGGGCGGCTGGTTCCGCAAGGAAATCAAGACCGTTGCCGACCTGAAGGGTCTGAAGATGCGCATCGGCGGAACCGCCGGTCTGCCGCTGCAGAAACTCGGCGTGGTGCCGCAGCAGATTCCCGGCGGTGAGATCTACCCGGCGCTGGAAAAGGGCACCATCGACGCAGCCGAGTGGGTCGGCCCCTATGACGACGAGAAACTGGGTTTCTACAAGGTGGCGAAGTTCTACCACTATCCGGGCTGGTGGGAGGGCGGTCCAGAACTGGATCTGTTCGTCAACCAGAAGGCCTGGGACGCGCTGCCCAAGGAATATCAGGCCATTCTCGAGGCCGCCTGCTACGAGGCAAACGTCGACATGCTGGCCAAGTACGACGCGCTGAACCCCGCCGCGCTGAAGAGGCTGGTTGCGAATGGCGTGAAACTGGTGCCGTTCAGCAACGAAGTGATGGCCGCGTGCTTCAAGGCGGTGATGGAAACCTACGACGAAATCGCCGAGAAGAACGCCAAGTTCAAGAAGGTGTTCGATTCGTGGAAGGTATTCCGTTCCGAGGCCATCCAGTGGTCGCAGGTGGCGGAGAGCCGTTTCGACAACTTCATGATCGGTGCCGAGAAGTCGCTGCGTGTTCCGGCCAAGGCTGCACCGGCGAAAGCGGCGGCTGCAAAAGCTGCACCGGCCAAGAAGTAAGCCGCGTTCGAAGCGGGCCTTTGCGGCCGCCTTCGGAAAAACAAAACCCCGCCGCGGCGGGGTTTTGTTTTTTGGCGCCCGGTTTCGGTTATTTGCCGCCCATCGCTTTTTCGATCGCCTTCTGCGCGTCGTCCTGCCCCGACGCAGCCCCGCTTTCGGTCGTGCCGTCCTTGTTGGCGTCACCCTCCTCGGGAGCCATGCCCGGCGCGGAAGGATCGACCGGGACCTCGATATTGATCTGGTCCGTATTCACGGCCTTCTTCTTGTCGAGTCCGCCGCCGACGATATCCGGGAAGGCGATGATCAGGCCGACCATGACGATCTGGATCAGCACGAACGGCACGGCGCCCCAGTAGATCTGCATGGTCGTCACGGGTGGCGTGCGCTTGCCCGTGATCTTGTCGATGTACTCCTTGATGGGCGCCACGCTGCGCAGGTAGAACAGCGCGAATCCGAACGGCGGATGCATGAACGAGGTCTGCATGTTCACCGCCAGCAGCACGCCGAACCACACCAGATCGATGCCCAGTTTGTCCGCCACCGGGCCGACCAGCGGAATGATGATGAACGACAGTTCGACGAAGTCGCGGAAGAACGCCAGGAAGAAGATCAGGATGTTCACCACGATCAGGAAGCCCAGCTGTCCGCCCGGCAGGCCGGTGAGCAGATGCTCGACCCAGATGTGACCATCCACCCCGTAGAAAGTCAGGCTGAAGACGCGCGCTCCCACCAGGATGAACACCACGAACGCGGTCAGTTTGGCCGTCGAGTCCATGGCCTGCCGCAGCAACGACATGGAGAGTCGGCGGCGTGCAACCGCCATGATCAGTGCGCCGGTGGCGCCCATGGCGCCACCCTCGGTCGGTGTGGCCACACCGAGGAAGATCGTGCCCAGCACCAGAAAGATCAGCGCCAGCGGTGGTATCAGCACGAAGGTGACGCGTGTGGCGATCTTGGAAAGCAGGCCGAGTTTGAACGCCGTGTTGATCACTGATGCGACAAACGCAATAGCGACGCCGACCGAGGTGGAGATGACCAGCGTTTCGTCGGTCGCCATGTCCGGCGGCAGGCGAAACTTGGCGAACGCCACCGCTGCGGCGACCGAGATGATGAACAGCACCGCCAGGGATGGCGTCCCGCTGCTGCCATTGGGCTCCCGGAACACGCGCGCCTCGATCGGCAGCGCCGGCGCCCAGGTCGGCTTGAAGATCGTGATGCCGAGCACGTAGATCACGTAGAAGCTGGTCAGCACCAGGCCGGGGATGAAGGCGCCGGCATACATGTCGCCGACCGACCGTCCGAGCTGGTCGGCCATGATGATCAGCACCAGCGAGGGCGGGATGATCTGCGCCAGCGTGCCGGAAGCGGCGATCACGCCCGAGGCGAGCCGCTTGTCGTAGCCGTAGCGGAGCATGATCGGCAGCGAGATCAGGCCCATCGAGATGACCGAGGCAGCTACCACGCCGGTGGTTGCTGCCAGCATGGCGCCGACGATGATGACCGCGTAGGCCAGGCCGCCGCGGACCGGGCCGAACAGCTGGCCGATGGTGTCGAGCAGGTCTTCCGCCATGCCGGAGCGTTCGAGGATCAGGCCCATGAAGGTGAAGAAGGGCACCGCCAGCAGCGTTTCGTTGTTCATCACGCCGAACACGCGTTCGGGCATGGCCTGCACCAGTTCGGCCGGCAGGACACCGAGGGCAATGCCGATCAGCCCGAAGAAGATGCCATTGGCAGCGAGGGCAAAGGCCAGGGGGTAGCCGAGCAGCAGGAACAGGATCAGGCAGCCGAAGATGATCGGTGCCAGGTTGGCGGCGATGAAGGCGCTCATTTGGCGGCTCCGGTTTCAGCTGCACGCTCCGCGGCGATGGCCTCGGCCAGTTCCAGTTCTGCGGGCTTGCTGTGCTCCCTGATGCCCGGGTCAGGCACCTTGCCCTGCAGGAAGGCGATGCGCTTGACCAGCTCGGACAGCCCCTGCAGGGACAACAGGGCAAAGCCCACCGGAATCAGCAGCTTGACCGGCCACAGGATCAGGCCGCCGGCATTGGCCGACACTTCGCCGGACTGGAAGGAGTTGTAGAAGAAGGGCCAGGAGAGGTAGAGCATCAGCAGCGACATCGGCAGCAGGAACAGCACGGTGCCGAAAATGTCGATGCCGATCTGCACCCGGCGCGAGAAGCGGTGATAGACCACGTCGATCCGGACATGCTCCTGCTTGAGCAGGGTGTAGCCGCCGCTGAGCATGAACAGGGCCGCAAACATGTACCACTGCAGTTCGAGGTAGGCATTGGAGCTGGTGTCGAAGGCCTTGCGTACGGTCGCATTGACCGAGCTGACCAGTACGGCGCCGAGCACCAGCCAGTAGGCCAGCTTGCCGATGCGATCGTTGAGTCCGTCGATCAGGCGCGATAAGGCGAGCAGCGTGCGCATGTTTCCCCCTTTGTTTTTGGTATCTGCCCCGGATTGTATCTGCCTGACCCGCGACCATGGCCCTTTGCAAGGCGCCCGGGCCGGGGTGTCGATGTCAGGGCTTGCTTATGCGGCATGGGTTGCCAAATCGCGGGTCATGCCCCTGTCGGACGGGGCGGCGGCGGGCAGGCCGGGTGCTAAAATGCACCACTTTCCTTCCCACCGACACCGCCATGTTTGCCAGAAGCAAAACCATTGCCCAGCAGGACCCCGATGTGTGGGCCGCCATCCAGGACGAGAACAAGCGTCAGGAAGACCACATCGAACTGATTGCGTCCGAAAACTACGTTTCGGCTGCCGTGCTTGAGGCGCAGGGTTCTCAGCTGACCAACAAGTATGCCGAGGGCTACCCGGGCAAGCGTTATTACGGCGGTTGCGAGCATGTGGACGTGGTCGAGCAGCTCGCCATCGACCGCGCCAAAAAACTGTTCGGTGCAGATGCCGCGAATGTGCAGCCGAATTCCGGCTCGCAGGCCAACCAGGCTGTCTTCATGGCCTTCCTCAAGCCGGGTGACACGATTCTCGGCATGAACCTGGCGATGGGGGGACACCTGACCCATGGCTCGCCGGTCAACATGTCCGGCAAGTGGTTCAACGTCGTGCCCTACGGCCTCAACGACAAGGAAGAGATCGATTACGACGCGCTGGAGCAACTGGCCCGCGAGCACAAGCCCAAGCTGATCATTGCCGGCGCTTCGGCCTATGCGCTGCGCATCGACTTCGAGCGCTTCGCCAGGGTTGCGAAAGCGGTCGGTGC
>CANIIN010000113.1 GCA_947467405.1 Betaproteobacteria bacterium
ACGCCGTGCGGGCTGGCCTTCTGAACGGAGTCACTCATTGTTTGATTCGGGATTGTGGATGTTCTTGCTTGAAGGCGCGTTGGCGTTGCTGATTCTGTTCGGCATTGTCTGGTGGACGTGGCCCAAAAAGAAATAGTCACCGGCGGAAGCAGGCGCCGAGGCCGTCCTGACCAGGAAGGCGGATCCGCCTTCCCGGCGGGGCGTGCTGCTGTTGCAGTTAGTGCAGCACCCGCGGCACGGACAAGGTGTATTCAGGAACGACCGCTTCGAACTGAACCCCTTCTTCCGACACCATCTGATAGCTGCCGCGCATCGTTCCCACCGGCGTGGCGATCGCCGTGCCGCTGGTGTATTCGAAGGACTCGCCGGCCTTGATCAGGGGCTGCGCGCCGACGACTCCCAGTCCGCGCACTTCCTGAACCTGATTGTTCGCATCGGTAATGACCCAATGCCGCGAGATGAGCTGAGCCGGGACGGTGCCGGTGTTGCGGATGGTGATGGTGTACGCGAACACGAACCGGTTCGCCGCCTCATCGGACTGGTCCGCGATGTGCTGCGTCTGGGTCGTGATGGTGATTTCGTTTTTCTTGCTGTCTGCCATGGGGGCATTTTCAACTGAATACGCCCCCGGTGACAAGGACATTCGTGGCGCGAGCAGGGCTGCACCGGTAGAATCGGCCAGCCGTTTGTCGTGGCGCCGATGCTGCGACTTCTGTCCGGGCGAAGGCGCTTGAAGGCGGAGCGCAGACCCACCCCGAGTCGCGACGTCATGCCACGTAATGGAAAAACCATGCAGCCAATCTATCGCATAGCCCCCAGCATCCTGTCAGCGAATTTCGCGCGGCTGGGCGACGAAGTCACCAGCGTGCTGGAGGCGGGCGCTGACATGATCCATTTCGACGTCATGGACAATCACTACGTGCCCAACCTCACCATCGGTCCGCTGGTCTGCGAGGCGATCCGTCCGCTGACCAAGGCGGTCATCGATGTGCATCTCATGGTGAAGCCGGTCGATCGCATCGTGCCGGATTTTGCCAAGGCCGGCGCCAACATCATCAGCTTCCATCCCGAGGGCAGCGAACACGTCGATCGCACGCTGTCGCTGATCCGCGAGCAGGGCTGCAAGGCCGGGCTGGTATTCAATCCGGCCACGCCGCTGGATTGGCTAGACGATGTCATGGACAAGGTGGATCTCATCCTGATCATGTCGGTGAACCCGGGGTTCGGCGGACAGACATTCATTCCCCGCGCCCTGGCCAAACTGGCCGACGCGCGCCAGCGTATCGACCGCGCCCGCGAAGCAGGCGGCGGCGAAATCCTGCTGGAGATCGATGGCGGCGTGAAGATCGACAACATTGCCGAGATCGCGCGTGCCGGCGCCGACACGTTCGTGGCCGGTTCCGCCATTTTCGGGTCCGGCGACTATCGGGCCACCATCGCTTCGATGCGTTCTGCGCTGCAGACTGTGGCTGCGCGCCGCTGAGGCCCGACGTTGCATTCCGGCAGGAATCCTTCCGCCGCGTTTCAGGCGGTGCTGTTCGATCTGGATGGCACGCTGCTGGAAACCGTTCCCGATCTGGCCGAGGCGGCCAACCGCATGCTCGCTTACATGGGACGCCCGGCGCTGCCCGTCGAGTTGATCGCGACATTCGTCGGGCGCGGCATCGGGCGACTGGTCGAGCGCGTGCTGGCAGGCAGTCGTGACGGTCGGCCGGAGGCTGCAGTGGTCAAACCGGCGCTGGCATTGTTCGAGGGTTTTTATGCCGAGGAATCCGGCCGCCGCTCGATACCCTATCCAGGTGTGAACGCCGCGCTGGCGCGGTTGCACGCAGGCGGCGTTCCGATGGCTGTGGTCACCAACAAGGCGGCAGCCTTCACGCGCCCCTTGCTCGCCGCCACCGGTCTGCTGCCTTATTTTTCCTCAGTCGTCAGCGGCGATACCTTGCCGTGGAAGAAGCCGGACCCCCGCCCTGTGCTGCATGCCTGCGAGGAGTTGCGCGTGGCCCCCGCCCAAGCGCTGTTTGTCGGCGATTCCATCCACGATGTCGAGGCCGCGCGGGGCGCGGGTTGCGAAGTCTGGTGCGTGCCCTATGGTTACAACGAGGGACAAGCCATTGCCGCCAGCGGTTGTGATCGCATGGTTGCCGGACTGGAGGAGGTCGCTGACCGGGTGTCGGGCGTGGCCATCGGCGGCACAAAAGGATGATATTCGCATCGGTGACAATGCTTGTAGATCCTTGTCTGGAGACGATCTTCAAGGATTTACCCGGGCGTTTTCCGGTCATGATCAGGCCGGCAGACTGTCACTTCGCACGTGATACGGGGCGTGTGGCAGGGGGAGCGACGGCGCTCGCATTGCCGTCATGAATCGTCCGCTCCCCGGCGTTGCGCTGCTGACCCTGACCGCCTTGTGCTGGCCGCTGGCGCTGAACATCTTCCTGCCGGCCATGCCGGCCATTGCCGAGTCCCTAGCGGTGCCCTACACCTCGGTGCAGACGGCATTCTCGCTGTCGCTGTTGACGCTGGGGATCGGCCAGGTCGTTTACGGGCCGTTGCTCGATCGATACGGACGGCGTCCGAACCTCTTGGGCGGACTCGTCCTCTACATCGTTGGCAGCGGCATGGCGATGCTGGCAACGGGTATCGATATGTTGGTGGCGGGACGCGCGCTGCAGGCATTCGGCGCCTGCGCCACCATGGTCGCGCCGCGTGCCATGCTGCGCGACATCCTGAAGGGGAATGCCGCCCGGGCCCTGTCACGCATGGCCATGGTCCTTTCCACCATCACCGCACTGGCCCCCACCATCGGCGGGCTGGCCCTGACGTATTTCAGTTGGCGTTCCACCTTCGGCATTTCACTGTTGCTGGGCTTGGTTCTGTTTGCGTGGTGCTGGTTTCGTGCCGGTGAAACCCTGCCGGACAGTGAACGACGCACGGTGACCATGGCGATACTGGCGCAGGAGTACAAGAAGCTTCTCGTGAACCCCCGCTATCTCAGTTACGTGGCGATCATGACCTTCACATCGACCAGTTTCTACAGCTTCCTGGCCATGAGTCCTCGCCTGTTCATTGCCGACCTTGGCGTGTCGCCCACCAATTTCGGCTTGTGCACTATCGGCATGGCGGGCGGCATCCTGCTGGGCAACACGCTGGCGACTCGACAGGTCATGCGCAGGGGGGTGGATGGGATGATCGGCTTTGTGTTGCCCCTGTCCACCGCCGGTCTGCTGGTCATGCTGGCGCTGTCGCCGTGGCCGGGGGTCTTCACCATCCTGATACCGATGTTTGTCTATTCCACTGCGCACGGCGCGATCTTCCCGCCGGCCTATGCCGGTTCGCTGGAAGTCGACCCGCGCGTGGTCGGCGCTGCGGCTGCGTTCAGCGGTTTCGTCAATTTTGTCGTGGTGGGCATCCTGACATTGACGCTTGCACAGTGGCATGACGGCACCGGGTTTCCTTTGGCCGTGCTGTGCCTGTGTGGCAACCTCATTGTCTGGAGTTCGTTCCTGCTGGCGCGTCGTTTGCGCCGGGTTCCCGACAGGATGGCGGCATGATCTGCCACAATTAACCATGGTGATTTCCGCGAAAGACTCCAATCTGCTGGCCGGGCTCGTCTCGGCATTGGGCGAATCGTTTGTGCTGACGTCGCCTGTCGGTATGTCGCCCTACGCCATCGACCATCGCAAGCGCTATGCCGGCAAGCCGCTGGCCGTCGTGCGCCCCGCGGACGTCGAGCAGGTCGCGGCGGTGGTGCGACTGTGTGCCGAAAACGGCACCGCCGTTGTTCCGCAAGGGGGCAATACCGGCCTGGTGGGTGGCGCCACGCCGGACGCCAGCGGCTCCCACGTGGTGCTCAGCCTGTCCCGGTTGAATCGCATTCGCGCGCTGGATGGCTTGAATAACACGATGACGGTGGAAGCCGGCTGTGTACTGGCCACGATCCAGCAGGCCGCGGAAGCGGCCGATCGACTCTTTCCGCTCAGTCTGGCGTCGGAGGGCAGTTGCCAGATCGGCGGCAACCTGTCGTCCAATGCCGGTGGCACGGCGGTGCTGCGCTACGGCAACACGCGCGAACTCACGCTCGGGCTGGAGGTGGTGCTGCCGTCTGGTGAGATCTGGAACGGCTTGCGTGGGCTGCGCAAGGACAATACCGGCTATGACTTGAAGCAACTGTTCATCGGCGCGGAAGGCACGCTCGGCATCATTACCGCTGCCGTCCTGAAACTGTTTCCGCGACCGGCAGGGACTGCGACGGCCATTGTGGCCCTGCCAACGCCGCGCACGGCCCTGCAATTGCTTGGCAAGCTGCAGTCCCGTTGCGGAGAACGACTGACCGGCTTCGAACTGTTCTCCGAGACCTGCCTTGCGCTCGTGCTCAAGCATTACGCCGCCTGTCGCCGACCCCTGGCTGCCACGTCACCGTATTTCGTCCTGATCGAATTGTCCGACTCGCAATCCATGTCTGCAGTGACCGACATGCTCGAGGCGGCGCTGGGCGACGCGATGAATGACGCGCTGATCACGGACGCCGCGATCGCCTCGTCCATGGCGCAGAGTCGCGAATTCTGGACCCTGCGCGAAAACATCTCCGAGGCGCAGGCCAAGGAAGGGCCCAACATCAAGCACGACGTGGCCCTGCCGATTTCGGCCGTGGCGGATTTTGTCGAGCAGGCCGATGCGGCGCTGGGTGCTGCATTTTCCGGCGTTCGCATGGTCAATTTCGGCCATCTGGGCGATGGCAATCTGCACTACAACGTATCGCCGCCAGAAGGAACGGACGCCAAAGGCTTCCTGGAGAACCAGGCCGAGATCAATCGCCTGGTGTACGACGCGGTGGCGTGCTTCAATGGCTCGATCAGCGCCGAACATGGCCTGGGCCAGCTGAAGCGCGACATCATCAACGACTACAAAGCGGCCGTTGAACTCGATCTCATGCGCAGCGTGAAGCGCGCACTGGATCCGCTCGGCATCATGAATCCGGGGAAGGTGATCTGACCCTCTTCTCGTGCCGGCCACGGCTTGGCATCCGATAGTCGTGTGGTATAGTTTCTCCACTCAATGCGGCATCAATAACAACCGTGACTGTCTCCTTCCCGAAAATCGTTTTGGAATGCAACGGACGCCCTCTCCCCGAGGCGAGCCGCTGGCAAAGCTGGCGCCGCTGGCGCGCATAGCGATCGCCCGCGCGTTTCCGCCTGATTTCGTCAGGCACGCGCTTCTGCAGCACCCCCAAGACCTTTTCGAGAGATTTACGGAGTCGAGTCATGACTGAAACAGAATTCAACGCCCTCGTCGCACAAGGGTTCAATCGCATCCCGGTCGTTGTCGAAACCTTTGCGGATCTCGATACGCCGTTGTCCGCGTACCTCAAGCTCGCCAACCGGCCTTACAGCTATCTGCTGGAGTCGGTGGTGGGCGGCGAGCGCTTCGGGCGCTATTCGTTCATCGGCCTGCCGGCGCGCACCCGCCTCGTGGTGCGAGATCACGGCGTGCAGGTGATCCAGGATGACCAGGTCGTCGAGGACACCAGCACGGCCGATCCGCTGGAATTCATCCGTGGCTACCTGAAACGCTTTCGCGCTGCGCCGGCTGCGGGTTTGCCGCGCTTCGCGGGCGGACTGGTGGGCATGTTCGGTTACGACATCGTGCGCTACATCGAGTCGCGCCTGGCACGCCGGCCGGCCAAGCCGGATGCGCTGGGCACGCCCGATATCGTGCTGCTGCAGTCCGAGGAAATCGCCATCTTCGACAACCTCGGCGGGAAACTCTATTTCGTCGTTTATGTCGATCCCGGCCAGCCGGATGCCTACGCCCGCGCGCGGACACGTCTTTCGCAACTGCAGGCGGGCTTGCGTGTGCCG
Source organism: Betaproteobacteria bacterium (assembly GCA_947467405.1). Classification (GTDB taxonomy): domain Bacteria; phylum Pseudomonadota; class Gammaproteobacteria; order Burkholderiales; family SG8-39; genus CAIYPG01. The sequence continues at coordinate 5,862 of CANIIN010000113.1, forward strand.
GTGAACGTGCCGGCGCATGGTGCGAGTTCGGCTGATGAACCGCGCTCGGGGATCGGAGAAGAAGCCTTCCTGAAGGCGGTGGCGCGATCCAAGCAGTACATCTTCGACGGCGACATCATGCAGGTGCAGATTTCCCAACGCTTGTCGCGTCGCTTCGACGGTGAGCCGCTGGCGCTGTACCGTGCGCTGCGCACGCTCAATCCCTCGCCGTACATGTTCTATTTCGATTTCGGCGACTTCCATGTCGTCGGCGCGTCGCCGGAAATCCTGGTGCGCCTGGAGGCGGGCAAGGTGACCTTGCGGCCGATCGCCGGCACCCGTCGCCGCGGCGCCACGCCGGAAGAAGACCAGGCGCTGGCGGCCGAACTGCTGGCCGACCCGAAGGAGCGCGCCGAGCACGTCATGCTCATCGATCTCGGGCGCAACGATGTCGGCCGCATTGCCGAAACCGGTTCGGTGCGCGTGACCGAGAACATGATCATCGAGCGCTATTCGCACGTGATGCACATCGTGTCGAACGTCGAAGGAACGCTGAAGAAGGGCTACGACGCCATGGAGGTGTTGAAGGCGACCTTCCCGGCCGGGACGGTGACGGGCACCCCCAAGGTTCGCGCCATGGAAATCATCGACGAGCTGGAGCCGGTGAAGCGCGGCGTGTATGCCGGCGCCGTCGGTTATCTCGGCTATCACGGCGACATGGATCTGGCCATCGCCATCCGCACCGGCATCATCAAGGACAAGATCCTGCACGTGCAGGCGGCTGCCGGCATCGTCGCGGATTCGGTTCCCGAGTCGGAATGGAACGAAACAGGCATCAAGGCGCGCGCCATGCTGCGCGCGGCCGAACTGGCTGCGGAAGGTTTCGACGGCGCCGACGTGGATGCATCTGCAGCCGGAAGGAGGGCCTGATCATGCTGCTGATGATCGACAACTACGATTCCTTCACCTACAACCTGGTGCAATATTTCGGCGAACTCGGCGCCGACGTGCAGGTGGTGCGCAATGACGAACTCGGCATCGCCGACATCGAGCGCATGAATCCGGAGCGCATCGTCATCTCGCCCGGCCCGTGCTCGCCGTCCGAGGCCGGCATATCGATCGAGGCCATCCTGCACTTCGCCGGCAAGAAGCCGCTGCTGGGCGTGTGTCTGGGTCACCAGGCAATGGGCCAGGCCTTCGGCGGCAAGGTGGTACACGCCAAGACGCTCATGCATGGCAAGACCTCGCCGGTCACTCATTTGTCCAAGGGCGTGTTTGCGGGCTTGCCCAGTCCGTTCATCGCCACCCGCTATCACTCGCTGGCGGTGGAGCGCGAATCGCTGCCTGATTGCCTCGAGGTGACGGCGTGGACTGACGACGGCGAGATCATGGGGCTTCGGCACCGCACGCTTTCTGTTGAGGGCGTGCAGTTTCATCCGGAATCGATCCTCACCGAACATGGTCACGCCATGCTGAAGAACTTCCTCGGAAATCGCTGATCGAATAGCCGCGCGAGGTGACAGATGAACGCGACTCGGTTGAATTTTTGAATCGAACGGATTTTTCATCGATATGAAGGCGATTTTGAGAGAGAAAGAGGACTCTTCCCGTTCGATTACTCTCTCCATTCATAGCGCGGGAGCGTCATGATGGACAGACCGAGTCGAGGACCTGTTCAGTGCTCCCGTGGGGCTGACCAGCGGCACGATGCAGAAACCCGATTGCTGCAAAGGACTTGCATCCAACCTGCTGGGTAAGCGAATTTCCTTTTGTATAGAGGCCTATTCAAAGCCAATGAGAAAAGCGCCATTTCTA
>CANIIN010000114.1 GCA_947467405.1 Betaproteobacteria bacterium
AAGCGTTTTTCATCAGCTCCTGATTTAGGGGGTCAAGGGGGATCGTACCCCCCCCTTTTTCAACAACCTGTGAGCGAGTCAATGAGCGACAGAGGTGGCCGAACCAGTGTGACCGCATGCCGGATGGGCCGCCTCAGCAAGCAACGATTTTACGCTACTGCAGCGCAGCATGACGGTTCGAATGCGCACACATTGTCATTGCCCATGCATGCTTTGGGCCTTTGCGCATTGTGGTCATGCGGGGAATGCCGTTTGCTTCGCGCCCCGCTTGCAGGGTTCTGCGCGGCAAGTTCCAGACAGCACGCCCCGCTATTGATTGGAAGGCGGTGGCTCGTCAGAAGTGGGTCCGGGCGTATCGCTGTCGCCGGTGCCGGCAATGGATTCCACGGTGGCTTCGGGGGTTTCGTCCGGAAACACGTCGCGATAGCCGAAATAGAAGCTCGCGAACACCGTGGGCAGCATGAGCATGGTCAAGGCCAGCATGATGCCGCGTAACATGGCGGCATTGCCGCCGAACAGCACGGCAAGGATGGTCAGTGCAATCGACATCAGCATGCCGACCGCCATGACGCCCATGCCATAGGTCAGGAAGGCGCGCCAGTTTTTCAAGCTGGCGAAAAAACTGTAGAACAGCGACTTGGCGGCGCCCATGCCGCGCCAGGCCGCCAGCACGGGAGAAAACCAGAAGGCCATCAGGATGGGCGTGCCGGTCAGTCCGCCCACCAGCAATGCGCTGGCCAATCGTCCATCGCGAATCGCGTCCGCGGCCGGTGGATCACCCATGACGATCCAGTTGAACAGCACGCCGCCGTCAGCGAACGCCGACAGCCCCAGCGAGGCCAGCATGGCGAGCAGGTACAGTCCACCCAGCGTGATCAGCGTCGAGGGCCTTTGCCGAAATCCGGACCACAGCAACGACAGGGCGGGCACGTTGCCGGCCTCGATGGCCTGCGCGACGCTCATGAAACTGACCGAAAAGGCCGGCAGGAAGATCGTCGCCAGCACCGGGCCGACGTACGGGACCTGATTGAGCATGGCAATCAGGAACCAGTACAGTGACACCAGCGCCAGCCAGGCCATCGGGCTGCGGCGGAACGAGCCCCAGCCCTGGCGCAACCAGAGGATTCCTTGACGGGCGGCAACAATGCGCATGGGTTTGCTGATCTTCCTGGAGAGCCTGATTGACGGGGTGTGATGGTGATGCGCGCTGCCGGCGAGCGGTCAGCCGACCAGCGCCGGAACGCCGGCACGGCGCAGTTCGAGAATACGCCGGAAGTGTTCCGGGTCGTGCGCGTGAGTCAGTTCACCGGCGCGCGGCAGGTAGAAATCGAACAGCCGCGACAGCCAGAAGCGCAAAGCGGCGGCCCGCAGCATCAGCGGCCAGGCGTCACGCTCCTCCGCAGTAAAGGGACGGATGCCGCGATAGGCCGCCAGCAGAGCGGTGCAGCGCGCTTCGTCCAGCGCTCCGTCACGCGTGTCGATACACCAGTCGTTCACCGCGACGGCGACGTCGAACAGCAGGGCGTCCACGCCGGCAAAATAAAAGTCGATGATGCCGCCGAGGCGCTCCGTTCCGGGGGCGCCGTCCCATAACGCATTATCGCGAAACAGGTCTGCATGGACCGGGCCGCGCGGCAAGTCCCGCGCGCGCGCGTTGGCCTGGTCCGCCATTTCGGCGTTCAGCAAAAGGCGGCGCGGCTCATCCAGGAAGGGCAGCACCTGCGGCGCCGTCTCGCGCCACCATCTCGGTCCGCGCGGATTGGGGAAAGTCGATTCATAGGACTGTCCTGCGACATGCATATTGGCCAGCGCGCCGCCGATGATGCGGCAGTGGTGCACGGCGGGCGCCATGACCGGTTTGCCGGGCAGGCAGGTCACCAGCGTGGCGGGCTTGCCGTTCAGGTGGCCGAGCAGTCCGTTGTCGCGGTCGGCAATCGGTCCCGGGCAGGGAATGCCGTGCTTGGCCAGGTGCGACATCAGGTTCAGGTAGAACGGCAGTTCCGACTCGTTCAGGCGCTCGAACAACGTCAGCACATAGCGGCCGAGCGAGGTGGTGACGAAGTAGTTGGTGTTCTCGATGCCGGCGGCAATGCCCTTCAGCTCGACCAATGTACCGAGCGAATAGCGCTGCAGCCATGTCGCCAGTTGCTCCTCGGATACTTTGGTGAAGACGGACATCGCTTATGCGCCGCGGCTGGGATGGGAAACATTGAATGGGTGCACGAGGAACATGGCTCAGGCGCGGGGCTGTTTGCAGTGCAGGTTACGGATCGCGATGCCGCCGGGAACGGCTTGCGCCGTTATCCGGTGCCAGCTATCCGCCGATCACACCCGGCGAATCAGAATTCCTTGATGACCCAGAGCGGGACGCGCAGGCGCGATCCGGGAGATTGCAGACCGACCGCGTCGGCCGGCGCCGGCATCATGTAATACACGCCACCCTGCGGTGTCGTGACTTTCATGCCGCGCTGCCCTTCCACGAGAACCTCCTCGACCTTGTCCTGTGCGCCCGGACCGATGCGGATCGGCGACTCGCTGGAGTCGGTCGCCACGCTCGGCGGAGGCGGAGGCGGCTCCGGAAGCGGCTCCAGCCGGGGCGTCTGCCCCAGCGCTGTCGACGGAACCACGGCAGGTACGGTGGCAAACAACAAGGCTGCAATAAGGCCGCAAGCGCGTCGGAGCATGATGGTGGCTTGTGATGGAAATCGGGACAGAAAGTGTAGCAGATTGACCAACACAAGCGGGCTTTGCCGGCGCGAACGCGCGTAATCGATTGCAGAGGGAATGTTCCGAGTACGCTGGCAGGCGGTCAGGGCAGGGCTGCTGCGGAATTCTGACATAATGCCCGCGGCTGCATCAAGTTGTCGCAGCCCGGTTCCCGGGCAGGCCAGCCTTCACCCTTCATCCACGAACAGCAACCCTTGCGACCCCAGTCACCGTGAGCAAAACGCTCGTACTCGTCGACGGCTCGTCCTATCTGTACCGGGCGTTCCATGCACTGCCGGACCTGCGCAATGCCGCGGGCGAGCCGACGGGCGCCATTTACGGCGTGATCAGCATGCTGCGCCGGCTGATTGCCGAGCACCACGCCGACTATTGCGCCTGCGTATTCGACGCCAAGGGCAAGACCTTCCGTGACGACTGGTATCCGCAGTACAAGGCGCAGCGTCCGCCCATGCCTGATGATCTGGTGCAGCAGATCGTGCCCCTGCACGACTGCATCCGCGCCATGGGCTGGCCGCTGCTGATGGTGGATGGCGTGGAGGCCGACGACGTGATCGGCACGCTGTCGCGGCAGGCCGAGGCGCACGGCATGCGCTGCGTGATCTCCACCGGCGACAAGGATCTTGCTCAGCTGGTCACCGAGCATGTGACGCTGATCAACACCATGAGCAATGAGCGCCTCGACATCGAGGGCGTGAAGACCAAGTTCGGCGTGTCGCCGCAGCGCATCGTCGACTATTTCTCGCTGGTCGGCGATGCCGTTGACAACGTGCCGGGCGTGGACAAGGTCGGCCCCAAGACGGCGGTGAAATGGCTGACGCAGTACGAGACGCTCGACAATATCGCGGCGCATGCCGGCGAGATCGGCGGCGTGGTGGGCGAGAACCTGCGCAAGGCGCTGGACTGGCTGCCCATGGGCCGCAAGCTGGTCACGGTGAAGTGCGACGTGGAACTCGATCGCAAGCCCGATGACTTGAAGCTCGCGCCACCGGACAAGACCAGACTGGCGCAACTCTACGAGCGTTGCGGATTCAAGTCCTGGTTGCGCGACCTGCAGGGTGGTGGGGATGGTTCCGGCGATGATCGTGCCGAAGGCACCTCAGGCCCGTCGGCACGCCGCAGTTATGCGCCTGTCACCACACCGGCCGCGCCGCTGGCAACATTCGTCGCTACGCGAGAATACGCGTCGGTGATCGATGAAAAAGATCTGAAGCATTGGCTGACCAGGTTGGAGCAGGCGCCGCTGGCGGCGTTCGATACCGAAACCACCAGCCTCGATCCGCTGACCGCGCAGCTGGTGGGTCTGTCGTTTTCGGTCGAGCCGGGACAGGCCGCGTACGTGCCGCTGGCGCATAACTACGCCGGTGCGCCGGAACAGATCGGGGTGGAGGCCGCACTGGCCATCCTCAAGCCCTGGCTGGAGAATCCGCGCCAGCTGAAGCTCGGACAGAATGCCAAGTATGACCAGCACGTACTCGCCAATCACGGTGTGGCGCTGGCCGGCGTCGTGCATGACACCTTGCTTGAATCCTACGTGCTCGAAAGCCATCAGCGTCACGACATGGATTCGCTGGCCACGCGCGTGCTGGGCGCCAAGACCATCACCTATGACGAAATCACCGGCACCGGCGCCAAGCGCATCGGTTTTGACCAGGTCGATATTGCGCGCGCCAGCGAATATGCCGCCGAGGACGCCGACATCACGCTGCAGCTGCATCTCGGGATGTATCCGCGCATCGCCGCGGACGACAAGCTGCGTTACATCTACGAATCAATCGAGATGCCGGCGCGCGAAGTGCTGTTCCGCATCGAGCGCAACGGCGTGCTGGTGGACGCCGACCTGCTGTCGGCGCAGAGCCGCGAGCTGGGCCAGAAGATGATGGAGCTGGAGTCGCGCGCGCACACCGAAGCAGGGCAGCCGTTCAACCTCAACTCGCCCAAGCAGATCGCGGAGATCTTCTTCCAACAGAAGGGCATGCCGGTGGTGAAGAAAACCCCGTCCGGCGCGCCCTCCACCGACGAGGAGGTGCTGGCCAAGCTGGCGCTCGACCATCCGCTGGCGAAGATGCTGCTCGACTACCGCGAGATCGCCAAGCTGAAGTCGACCTACACCGACAAGCTGCCGCGCATGGTCAACACGAAAACCGGGCGCGTGCACACCAATTACGGCCAGACCACGGCGGTGACCGGACGGCTGGCATCGAACGATCCCAACCTGCAGAACATCCCGGTGCGCACCGCGGAAGGCCGGCGCATCCGCGAGGCCTTCATCGCGCCGCCCGGCTCCGTGATCATCTCCGCCGACTATTCGCAGATCGAACTGCGCATCATGGCGCACATTTCGGAAGACGCGAACCTGCTGCGCGCCTTCGAGGCCGGCGAGGACATCCACCGCGCCACGGCCTCCGAAATGTTCGGCCGCCCGCTGAAGGAAGTGACCAGCGAGGAACGGCGCTACGCCAAGACCATCAACTTCGGCCTCATCTACGGCATGCAGGCCTTCGGACTGGCGCAGCAGATGGGCATCGAGCGCGCCACGGCGCAGGCCTACATCCAGAGCTATTTCACCCGTTACCCTGGCGTGAAGCGCTACATGGACGAGACGCGTGCGCGCGCCAAGGAAGAGGGCTTCGTCGAAACCGTGTTCGGTCGCCGCCTGTGGCTGCCGGAGATTCGTTCATCGAATGCCGGCCGGCGCGGCAATGCCGAGCGCGCCGCCATCAACGCGCCCATGCAGGGCACGGCGGCCGACCTGATCAAGCTGGCCATGATCGCCACCCAGCAATGGCTGGAGCGCGAGCGCCTGGCTTCCAAGCTCATCATGCAGGTGCATGACGAACTGGTGCTCGAAGTGCCCGAAGCGGAGCGTGAAGCGGTCCTGAAAAACCTGCCCGGGTTGATGGGCGGCGTGGCGGCGTTGAAGGTGCCCCTGCTGGTGGAGATGGGTGTCGGGCGGAATTGGGATGAGGCACACTGATGGCGGTGCGGCCGCCTGTCCTCGATCAAAATGAAATCATGACCACGCCATTTCCATCCATTCAGAACGAGCCGGAAAGCGATCCGGAATTCGATCCGGTCATCGAGCTGAAGATCGAACCCGATTTTGCCGCCAGTTCTGAAGTCGTCACCAACGCCATTCGCCATATCGTGCTGTTCGGCGATGCCATGGGAGACCTGCAGCGCGTGCAGCAGGAACGGGGTCCGGGCGGACTGGAGGGGCGACTCATGCCCAATGATCCGCAGCCGTGGAAGCTCACCCTGCTGTCGGCGGATCGCGTGGTGCGTCGCTCCATCACCACCGAGATTCCGCCCGATGCGACGCATATCGTGATCAGCATCGAGGGCAACCGTGCCATCCAGAGCAGCGGGCTGCTCGCCAGCGCGCCGGCTTCCTATGAGGAGGGGCTGTCGCGTTTGTCCTACGCCGCCGACGAATTCGAACGTGAAGTGCGTGCGCTGATTGCGGCGGCCAGGACCGTCGCGTTGCCGACGGTGATCTGCATCATGTTCCCGCCGCATTACGAGGAGCCGGTGCACCAGCGTGCCGCCGCCACGGCGCTGGCGATATTCAATGACCGCATCATTCATCGTGCCGCGGATGCGCAGATGGGGATGGTTGATCTGCGCGCGGCCTGCACCGAGCCCGGCGACTATGCCAACGAAACGCAGTTGTCCGGCAACGGACTGCGCAAGGCGGCAGGCCTGATCTGGCGCGCCCTGCAGGAGGCCTCCGCTCACGGCCAGGGAGCGCGCATTTACTCCTGATTTACGTGTGTTCCCCGCGCCGTTGCGGCGCTGCTTGATTCAGCACCCTACATACCCATATCTATTTCGATAGCCAAGCTAACCAGGAAGGAGTGCAGCACATGTCGGCAATTCCCCCAAGGCGGGTCTATACGCGTCAGGAAATGATGCGCCTGGTATCGCCCAAGAGCCTCGCCATTGTCGGCGCCACCACCAATGCGTCCTCGTTCGCCACCGCGACCTTCAACAACCTGAAGGAATTCGCCGGCAACATTCATTTCGTCAACGCCAAGTACGACAGGATAGGCGACCAGGTCTGCTATCCGAGCATCGCGGCCCTGCCCGAAGTGCCGGACTGCGTGGTCATTACCATCGGCCGCGATTCAGTGCAGGCCATGGTGGAGGAATGCGCCGCGGCCGGCGTCGGCAGCGTGGTGATCTACGCCTCGGGCTATACCGAGACCGGCATCGCCGAGCGAACGGCCTTGCAGCACCGCCTGACGGAGATTGCACGCGAGTCCGGTATCAAGATCGTCGGCCCCAACTGCATCGGCGTGATCAACCACGCTGCGCGCATGGCGCTCACCTTCTCGCCTTCCTACGAGCTGAGCCCGCCCGGCGAAGCCGCGGTGGCGCTGGTCAGCCAGTCCGGCGGCATGGGCAATGGCCTGAATCAGGCGCTGCACATGGGCACGCCGCTCAGCCACATGCTGACCGCCGGCAATTCCTGCGACGTCGACGTGGCCGACTATGTGAGCTATCTCGCCGAGGATCCGACCTGCAAGGCCATCGCCTGTCTGTTCGAAGGCGTCGAGGCGCCGGATCGTTTGATCCAGGCCGGCGAGATCGCCTGGGCGGCCAACAAGCCGCTCATCATGTACAAGATCGGCAACAGCGAACAGGGTGCAGCGGCAGCCATGTCGCATTCCGGTTTCCTGGCCGGTTCCGCCGCCGCGTATCGCGCCGCCTTCGAACGCGTCGGCGCCGTGATGGCCGACAACGTGCAGACCTTCATTGAAACGGCGCGTTTTTTCGCCAAGGCGCCCCCGCCCAAATCGCGCGGCGTGGCCGTCATCACCACGTCGGGCGGCTTCGGCGTGCTCTCGGCCGACATGTCGGAGCGCTATGGCGTGGACATGCCGCAGCCCGAGGGACGCACGCTGGAAGTACTGAAGGCCA
>CANIIN010000115.1 GCA_947467405.1 Betaproteobacteria bacterium
AAGGTGGTGCGCATTTTCGAATACATTCCGGTCGCGCCGTCGCGCGCGGCGCCGGTCGAGCAGCCGCCGGCGGCAAAGTAAGCCCTGCCGGTGGCGGGAGGGCGCGATCTCCCGCCTGATGGCGCGGCGCTGCGCCCCCCCCACCCCCTGATCACCCCATGCCGATATCGCAGCGCCCTTGCCTTCCTTGTGGCAATCCGCAGCGCGGCGCCTGCGAGCCCCGTACCGCGCCATGACGATCGCCCCGGTCATTGACATTCCCCTCGAAGAAGTCGAGATGACGGCCATGCGCGCACAGGGCGCCGGCGGCCAGAACGTCAACAAGGTGTCGTCGGCCATCCACCTGCGCTTCGATATCCACAAGTCGTCGCTGCCGGATGCCTGGAAGGAACGGTTGCTGGCCCTCTCCGATCAGCGCATCACCAACGACGGCGCCATCGTCATCAAGGCCCAGCAGTACCGCACCCAGGAAAAGAACCGCGAAGACGCCATGCGCCGCCTGGTCGAGATCGTGGCGCGCGTGGCCACGGTGCCCAAGGCGCGCCGCGCCACCAAGCCGAGCCGTTCGTCGCAGAGGAAGCGCGTGGACAGCAAGGTGAAGCGCGGCCAGATCAAGGCCCTGCGCGGGCGCATTACCGATTGAGGAAGCGCTGATCAAGTACTGAAAATGAAAACGCCCGAAAAAGCTTCGCGCTGAAGTGCGGGATGCCCAAAGGGGCTTGCCCCTTTGGGCAGTGAATCCTTCAGTCGCACGCAACACCGATGCGCGCCGACGCATGCGCCGACTACTTTCTCGCCCCGACGGGCCGCTTGCTCTTCATCTGCCAAGCGGCAATCGCGGCCAGCATGATGACCAGCGCCAGCCCCACGAACAATTCGTCGAACGCGTCCGCCTTGCGCGCCGCGCTGATGGACGGATCGGCCAGATTCACGCCGTAAGTGCGCAGCCGCCATTCCAGCGTGATGCCGACCATGCTCACACCCGCTGCGCCGCCGAACTGGCGCATGAAACTGGTCATGCTCACGGCATGCGTGACTTCCTCGGGGGGGAGGCCATACACCGAGGACAGGCTGAGCGGCGTGGCGATCAGGCCCAGTCCGATGCGGCTCAGCATCACGAACAGCATGGTGACGATGAGCGGCGTGGCCGGCGAGAACAGCGCCATGGACGCGGTGAACACGCCCAGCGTCATCACGCCGGCCATCACCAGTCGATCCGAGCGCATGCGGTCCGCGAGTCGCCCGGCCAGCGGAATGGTCAGGCCGAGCGCAATGCCCGCTGGCAGCATGACGAGGCCCGCCGCCGATGGCGAGTAGCCCAGCGCTTCCTGGAAATACACCGGCAGCAGATAGGTGGACCCGAACAGCCCGAAGCCGTACAGGAAACCGACGATGGCGCCCATGGCCACCTGACGGCGCGCCGCGACGCGCAGTTCCAGCATGGGCCGTCGCGCACGCAACTGGTGAATGACAAACGCCGGGGCGGCCACCAAGCCGATGGCAAACAGCACCCAGGCCTGCGCGCTGGACGGGTTGTGCAACTCGACCATGCCGTTCAACAGGCACACCGTGGCCACGCTGACCAGCGTGAGGCCCACCCAGTCCAGCGGCTTGTCGTTGTCGGATGCGCCGGTGCCTGTCGCCAGCAGCTTGCGTCCCAGCACGATGCCCACCAGGCAGAACGGCACCACCACGAAGAAGATCGAACGCCAGCCAAAACTCTGCACCAGCAGGCCGCCGATGGTCGGGCCCATGGCCGGCGCCAGCAGCACGCCGAAGCCGAAGATGCCCATGGCGCGCCCCTGCTCTTCGTGCGGGAACGAGCGCATGATGATGATGTTGGGGATGGGCTGGATGACGCCCGCCGACAGCCCTTCGGCCACGCGCATGGCGATCAGCACGGTGTAATCCACCGCCAGCCCGCCGACGATGCCGCCGGTCAAGAGCAGGATCATCGCGCCGAGATAGGTGCGACGCAGACCGAAGCGTTGCATCAGCCACGGCGTGAGCAGCATGGCCAGCGTCTGCGCCGCCATGAACGCCGCCGACACCCACTGCGCGCGTTCCTGGCCGATGACGAAATGGCGACTCAGATCCGGCACCGCGACCGTGACGATGGTGGACGACATGATGGACGCGACCATGCCCACCATCACGGTCAGAATCATCATCCACTTGTAGCGGTCGCCGAAGCGGGCGCGCAAGGCGTCCAGCGAATCGGGTCTGGGGGTCATGCCTGTCCTGAATTGAATTCGTGCAAGGTGCGGGCCGCGCTGCACGGGCGCCGGTTTCGTGCGGCGCATGCGGCGCTCTGCGCTTCACGACGATCATACTCCTGCGACGGACGCCATCGCCCGATCTGCGCTACCGGTAACGATGCGCGGGCTTTATACTGCGACATCCTGCAGCCGCCAGCATGCCATACCCATGGCACTGCCCGTCGCCGCCAGCCAACACCTGAGACCACATCCGACCATGCCACACGCCCGCCCGATGTTCGAAGCCAAGTTGTGCCATCCGGATGACCTGGCACGCCGCGCCGCCCTGCTGTTGCGCCCGCTGGTGTTCACCAATGGCGTGTTCGACATCCTGCACCGCGGGCATGTCACTTATCTCGCGCAGGCGCGCGCGCTCGGCGCCACGCTGGTGGTGGCATTGAACAGCGACGCGTCGGCCAAACGTCTCGGCAAGGGCGATGACCGTCCGCTCAATACGCTCGAGGACCGCATGGCCGTGGTCGCGGCACTGAGTTGCACGACCCTGGTGACCTGGTTCGACGAGGACACGCCGCTGGCGACCATCCTGCAGTGCCGGCCGAACGTGCTGGTCAAGGGCGGCGACTGGCAACCCGAGGCCATGGTGGGCGCAGCGGAAGTCGCCGGCTGGGGCGGCGAGGTGCATTCGATCCCGTTCCTGCACGAGAAATCGACCACGGCGCTGGTGAAGAAGATTCGCCAGACCTGATTCGCTCGGCCCCGTTCAGGGCCGCCGCGACGTTGCGCCGACCAGAGCCAACAGGCTCGCTACAGATCCAGCGCCATGTAGACCGGCCTCGGCAGGGGATTGTCGTAGTACGGCTCGATATCGCGAAATCCCATGGAGCGATACAGGGCCATGGCGTCGGTCATGGTGTCCAGCGTATCCAGCACCAGCCTCGAGTAGCCGACCTCGCGCGCACTGTCGAGGACGCGCTGCACCAGTTCACGCGCCAGGCCGCGGCCGCGAAACGACGGCCGCACCCACAGCCGTTTGACTTCGCCCGTGCCGGCATCGAAGCGCCGCAGGGCGATACATCCCGCAGCTTGTCCATGCGTGATCGCCAGATACAGCCGGCCGTCGGGACGCGCATAGGCGCCCGGCAACACGGCCAGTTCCTCGTTGAAGCCCTGGAAGCACAGGTCGACGTTCAGCCAGGAAGCATATTCGACGAACAGTTCACGAACGCGATTGATGTCGAGCGACGTCGAGGGCTCGATGACGACGAAGGGCTCGGGGACGACAAGCGGCTCGGCATCGCTGTCGGGTGATGAGCGGGTCGGTTGACGATTCATGGTCGGCAGGCGCGACTGTTCCGCGACAGGCGCATCGACACGCAGCCGATCATCATCGCGCAGCCTTCGCCGCCGGCGCCCGTGAGGCGCCCGGTGCCGGCGTGGCGCCGCATTCGCTCACTTCGCTGCCGGCAAAACCCTGGCGAATGACATCCAGTTTGGCGCCCTGCGCTTCGCTCACGTTCTGCAACTGGAAGTAGACGCGCTGCACCGCCATATCGCGCGGTCCCACCCGCGCCGTGCGCACGCCCTGCGCGCGCAGGTCCTCCAGCCGCTTATTGGCCGCCTCTTCGCTGCGGAATACGCCCAGCGAGATGGTGAAGCGATCCTTGGGTTCGTCCTGGATGATGATGAATTCCTGCACGCCCAGGCGACGCAGTTCACCCGATTTGTCCTGCGCGCCGGCGCGCGTGGGTTGCGGCGGCATGAACACCCAGAAGCGTGCCGCGTCAGCGACGCGGCGCTGCACGGGGCGCTTGTCCAGCGACAAGCTGGCGAGGGCTTCCTCGGCCTTGGCCACATCCGCGGCGCTCAACACGCCCCACTCCAGGCAGGCCTGTACTTTGCCGGCATCCTTGACGGGCTCTTTGTCGGGATCCTTCGCCGGTTCCTTGCGACTGACCGTCAACGCTGCCACCTGCGCCGGGCCCAGCAGGCGGATGGCGTCGCGATTGATCTGCTGCTCCACCAGGTGCCGTTCCGAAGAACCTTGCTGCGCGAAGAACTGCGTCCAGGCGAAAAAGGCGAGATTGCCGAGAATGAGCAGGAGCACGAACACGCGCATGGTCAGTTCCCCCGCCCTGCGGCCACGACCGCGTCGCGGCCGTGCAGCGCGATGCGGGCAACGCCTTCGAGCACGAGATGATCAACGACGCGAAACGGCATGCCGAGCGCTGCCGCGATCTGCTGCGCCGCGCCGCCGGACACCAGACAGGCCGGGGGCTTGCGCAGGCCGGCCAGCTTCTGCAACTGCACCGCCATGCGCTCGATGGCACCGGCCTGCGCATGCAGGACACCGGTCTCGATGGCGTCGGCAGTGTTGCGCGGCCGATTCACATAGGCGCCCTCGGCAAAGGGCAGCGCCGCGGTGTTTTCAGCGAGTGATCGTTTCATGAGTTCGAAACCGGGCAGGATGACGCCACCGAGGAAATGTCCGTCGGCCGACAGCATGTCCACCGTGGTGGCGGTGCCCGCGCCAACCACCAGGCAGGCGCCAGGCTGGAGATGCCTTGCGCCGATCAGCGCGCACCAGCGATCGACGCCGAGTTTTTCCGGATGCTCGTATTCATTGGTCACGCCACACTGGCTCGGCGCCGATGCCAGCCATTCCGACTGCACCGCAAAGCGCGCCAGCGGCTTGTCCAGCAACACGCGCAGGCCGGCCCCCGCGACGTTGGCAATCAGGATGCGATCGGGGTGCGGCAGATCGGCCAGGGCAGACACAGCGACGTCGAGTTCATCGCGGCCGATCACGCCGATGCGGGTCCATGAGGCGCCATCGTGCAGTCCCCACTTCAGGCGCGTGTTGCCGCAATCGATCGCCAGCACTGTGCCTGCAAAATGATTCGTCATCGGCGTGGTCATCGAACCGATACCTCTCCACTGTGAAAACTGCGTTCGCCCTCGGCGGTGCGCACGATGATGGCGCCGTCTTCGGCAATGCCCGCGGCTTCGCCGCTGGCGATTTCACGATCGCCGAGGCGAATCGAGACAGGCCGCCCACGATGCACATCGTAACCCGACCAGAGCGGACGGAACGGGGCAAAGCCCTCGCGCTCGTAACGCTCGAACGCCGCCTGCAGGGATGACAACAGCGCGGCGAGGATGGTGGTGCGGTCCGGCGCGGCGTGCTGCGTGCTGCCTGCGCCGCTGCGCACGGTGGCGAGATCCGTCACCGGTTGATCGATCACCGCCTTCAGTTCCTGCGGCAGATTGACGTTCAGGCCGATGCCCACGATGACCGCGACGGGGCCCTGCGGGTCGCCGCGCACTTCCACCAGTATCCCGCCAAGTTTGCGTCCGGCATGCTGCAGGTCGTTCGGCCACTTCAGGTCGATGCCGCGATAGCCGAGCGATTCGAGCGCGGTGACCACCGCCACCGACACGGCAAGAGAAAGACCGGACAGCCCGGAGGAGCCTTGCGAAAAACGCCACTTGAAGGAAAACGTCAGCCCCGTCCCGACGCCGGAATGCCAGGTGTTGCCGCGGCGCCCGCGACCGGCGCTCTGATACTCGCAAGTCACCACCGCGCCATGCGCCGCCGCCTCGTTGCGCGCCAGTTCCGCGCTGGTGGAGTCGCACTCCTCGAGCACCGTGGCGGACATGCGTGGCGCGGCGGACGCGAGCAGTTCGGCGAGGCGCCTGGCATCGAGCAGGTCGAGCGGGCGCGACAGGCGATAGCCGCGACCGCGCACTTTGAACACCTTGAGTCCGACCTGTTCGGCGCGTCGCACCTGATACCACACCGCGCCGCGCGACAGACCAAACTGCGCAGCCAGCACCTCGCCGGAATGGAATTCGCCGTCCGACAGCAGGCGCAGCAAGGGAAAGACCGAAGATTTCATGATTCGTATGGTGATCGGAACGGCAGGCATGTGCCGAACATTCAATATTGGAGAACTGAGCTGGACAACGGTGCTGGACAAGCTAGGCGCGATGTCCGCGCGGCGATCCCGACATGACAAGGTGCCTCGCGCCAGCCCGGTCTACATGGCGAATTTGCTCACGACAGATCAAGTTGCGACACGGCATGATGCGTTGTGTTTCGATACTAGCACGCACGCATGAGCGTACCGTCGCGGCTTGGCAAGGCACGGTGCATGGGAGTCATCTGCAGCGCTGCGGCGTGGAAAGCGCATGTTGTGCATCATCACGCCACGTTGGCCAGTGTGTTCGCGCAGCGCGATACCGGATGTCATTGTCCCCATTAAGCCCTGGAATGAATTCGCCCAAGAATTCATTTCGCTTTGAATCGGTTGATCTGCATCAAGAACTATTCTCACTATTGAGTGCATCCTATGCCCCATGTATTGCAATAAGTATTCATATTGTTCAATCACTTAATGATTACTCAGGGGCATCGAATCCAAACACCAGTTTGCTGTCATTGACCCTGCTTGATACCATGTCATTGACAACTTAAATGAGAATCATTACTATTTAAAGCATGACTTGCCAAACAAGCCTCGCTGCCTCGAATGACTCACACGACAAACGCCCGGCCAACGCGACCAAGGCGCAGGCACCCGCGCCGATTCGTGACGTATCCAGCGAGGAACTGCTTGGGGCACAAGGCAGACGGCACATTGATCACCTGGGAAGGCAGTATCGATTGCGCCGCGCGGATAAGGAAGCACTGAGCATGAAAGGCGCACAGAACATTCTCGGGTTGATGCGCGCGGCGCTGCTCGGCCTTGCCGTGCTCGGCATCACCGCCATGGGCCATGCCCGGGCCGATCAGGGCTCGCTCGAAAAAGTCCAGAAGGCGGGAGCCGGTGAAACGGCGCCGACCATCCTGCACCTGCTCGACTATGTCGGCGTCGATTACGCCGGCGCGGTGGAAAACGGCAAGATCAAGAGCGCCGACGAATTCAAGGAGATGCAGGAATTCTCCGAGCGATCGCACGATCTGATGAAGACGCTGCCGGACAATCCGGCGCGCGCGGCGCTGGTGGAGCGGGCGGCCCGTTTCGCCAAGATGATCCACGATCGCGCCAACCCCAAGACCGTCGCCGATGAATCGTCAGCCCTGCGCCGCGCGCTGGTAGCCGCCTATCGGGTTCAGGCCTCGCCGCGCCGTGCGCCGGATCTCGCCACAGGCGCAACGCTGTATGCGGACCGCTGCATGTCCTGTCACGGCGACAGCGGACGCGGCGATGGCCCCGCCGCCAAGGGACTGACGCCGCCGCCCTCGAACTTCCATGATGCCGAGCGCATGGCCAAGCGCGGCCTGTATGGGCTTTACAACACCATTTCACTGGGCGTTGCCAACACCGCCATGGTCGGCTTCGGCCAGGTCAAGGACGACGAGCGCTGGGCGCTGGCCTTTCATGT
>CANIIN010000116.1 GCA_947467405.1 Betaproteobacteria bacterium
ATTGCGATGCGGCATTGTCAGATCTTGCCGGACGCATTCGTGGTATTGCCGCGCTGGTAGGGCACCCCCGCTTGCTGGACGGCAAACGCTACAACGCGGCCTCCGTCCTGCGTGATGGGCAGATTATTGCTACCTACCACAAGCAGACCCTGCCAAATTACACAGTTTTTGACGAGCAACGGTATTTTCATACCGGCACCGAGGCATGCGTGTTTGATGTCCGTGGGGTCAAGTTCGGCATCAACATCTGTGAGGACGCGTGGGGGCCGCAAGGGCCGCTGACGACCAAGCCGCGAAGTTCCAACACGTCGGATGACGGGTTGCGTATTGGCTCGTATGCGTGGAAGGCCAAGGCGCCACAAGCTGCCAAGAAGGCCGGTGCGAAAGTCCTACTGGTGCTCAATGCGTCCCCGTACCATATAAAGAAGCAGGAAACGCGCTACGACGTGATGCGGGAGCGGGTCATCGAGACCGGCATGGCGCTGGTGTTCGCGAACCTTGTCGGCGGGCAGGACGAACTGGTTTTTGACGGCGCGTCCTTCGCGCTTGATCGTGGTGGGCGTGTGGCCTGCCAAATGCCGTTGTTTGAAGAGGCGTTAGGGTTCGTCACCTTCGAGAACGGCGTGCTGCAACGTGGCGAAGTCGTTCCCGAGCAGTCCTTGGAGGCCGAAATCTACAAGGCATTGTGCATGGGCGTGCGCGACTACATCGACAAGAACGGGTTCCCGGAGGTTTTGCTGGGACTTTCCGGCGGGGTGGATTCCGCGTTGACGCTGGCTATTGCCTGTGATGCGATCGGCGCTGATCGTGTACGCGCAGTCATGATGCCGTCACCGTATACGGCGGATATCAGCCTTGAGGACTCGCGAGAAATCGTCAGGAATCTTGGCGTTCGATACGACGAGATATCGATCAAGCCGGTATTCGATGCGTTCCTTGGCACCCTGCAGAAAGAGTTCGAGGGGCGTGCGGTCGATGCAACTGAAGAAAATCTGCAGGCGCGATCCCGCGGAACCATCATGATGGCGCTGTCAAACAAGCATGGTTCGATTGTGCTCACGACAGGCAATAAATCCGAGATGGCGGTCGGTTACGCGACCTTGTACGGGGACATGGCGGGTGGATTCGCAGTCATCAAGGATATTTCCAAGATGCTTGTGTATCGCCTTTGCCGCTATCGCAACTCGATCGGACAGATCATTCCCGAGAGAATCCTGACCAGGGCGCCCTCGGCCGAACTGCGGCCGGATCAGACCGACCAGGACAGTCTGCCGGCGTATGAAGTTCTGGACCCCATTGTTTCCGCCTACATGGAAAATGACATGAGTCCCACGGACATCATTGCCCAGGGCTTTCGCAGGGACGATGTCAAACGTATCGTTGAATTGATACATCGTAACGAATACAAACGGCGTCAGGCGCCGCTCGGGATTCGCATCACGCACCGTGGTTTCGGCAAGGATTGGCGCTACCCGATCACCTCACGGTATCGTGAAAGGTACGATTCTTGAGATTGGCAGGCAGACCTGGAGCCTATCTTGGCTCGCAGGGAATATCAGGAGGAAGTAAATGAAAAAAATTGAAGCGATCGTCAAGCCGTTCAAGCTTGAAGAGGTGCGTGAGGCGCTTGCAGAAGTGGGTGTGACGGGACTCACCGTGACCGAGGTGAAGGGATTCGGGCGGCAGAAGGGACATACCGAGCTTTATCGGGGAGCCGAGTACGTCGTCGATTTTCTGCCCAAGGTCAAGATTGAAGTGGTGGTTGCAGACGGAATGGTTGACGGCGTCATCGAAGCAATCGTCAAGACTGCCCGCACCGGAAAAATCGGGGACGGCAAGATTTTCGTGACCTCGGTCGAGCAAGTTGTCCGTATTCGCACCGGAGAAACCGACGAGGCCGCAGTATAGGGATTCGTTCGTTTGTCGCTGGGCAGGTTTATTTTGGCACGAGCAGTACGAGGGTTGCGCCGCTTCCGCCATCATTAGGCGGCGCCTCACAGTAGGCCAGAACGTCTTCGAGACCTACCAGCCATCCTCTTAGCAAGCTGCGTATGACCGGCTCTTGGTTCGGGGAGCGCAGTCCCTTGCCGTGGATGATCTTGACGCATCGAATCCCCTGTTCCCGGCACGAAGTGATAAATCCGGCCAGCAGTCGCCTGGCTTCCTCCCGATTCGCCCCATGCAGGTCAAGGGTGTCCTGAACCATCCAGTGCCCACGTCGCAGCTTTCGAATGGTATCCAGGCGCATCCCGAGGCGCCGGTAGGTCAGTACCTCAACCAACTCAGTGGACGGGTTCAGGCTGAGTGAACCAAGGATGCTGTCGGAATAGGTGTTGTTCCGGTCTGGCTCGGCCACGACCTTGATCGGTAAGCGAGGGGCTTCCGATCGACGCGGAATTCGCGGTGTCTGCCGCAATGGCGTGGCTCCACTGACGGCCTGGTGGAAGAGTGAAATATCGCTTTCCGCGCCGCTGCTTTCAGCAGTGTTATCTTTTGTTCGCTGTTTTGACGGACTCACGTCAGTGAATCTTCGTCATTTCGACTGAAGGTCATCCAGATATTTTTCGGCATCGAGTGCAGCCATGCATCCGGAGCCCGCGCTGGTCACGGCCTGCCGATAGACGTGATCCTGTACGTCACCCGCTGCAAAGACGCCGTTAATGCTTGTGGCTGTTGCGTTGCCGTCACGCCCGCCCTTCGTGACGATGTAGCCGCCATTCATCTCCAGTTGTCCGTCGAAGATGGCCGTATTGGGGGTGTGTCCAATCGCGATAAACAGGCCATGCACGGAAATTGATTCTGTGGCAGCCGTATTGATGTCTTTGGTCACGATGCCGGTGACGCCCTTGTCGTCGCCTACAACTTGCTCGAGGACCTGGTTCCAGCGCACCTCGACGTTGGCCTTTTCGAAGAGTTTCTTCTGCATGATTTTTTCAGCGCGAAATTTATCGCGACGGTGCAGAACGGTAACCTTCCTTGCAATGTTTGACAGGTACAGCGCTTCTTCTACCGCGGTATTACCACCACCAATGACTGCGACATCCTGTCCTTTGTAGAAGAATCCGTCGCATGTTGCGCATGCCGAGACGCCCCTGCCCATGAACGACTGCTCGGAAGGCAGCCCGAGATAACGGGCGGATGCGCCGGTAGCGATGATGAGAGCGTCGCATGTGTAACTTCCTGCGTCACCTTCAAGCCGGATGGGTTTCTCGCCAAGGTGGGCGGTATGAATCTGGTCGTATACGAGTTCTGTTTCGAAGCGCTCGGCATGCTTCTGGAATCGCTCCATCAGTTCCGGGCCTTGTACTCCTGCAGCATCGGCGGGCCAGTTATCGACTTCTGTGGTGGTGGTGAGTTGTCCGCCGGGCGCAAGGCCTGTCAGCAGAACCGGCTGCAGATTGGCTCTTGCGGCGTAGACCGCCGCGGTATAGCCAGCAGGGCCCGAGCCCAGGATGAGCAGGCGAACGTGTCGTGGGGGTGTGGTCATCTGGAATCCTCGGGGGTATGTGCGCTGTGGAGTGCGCGGAGTTGGACAAGTTCCTGATGATTATACTGTCGCCCCCTTGGTTTGCTTGTGCTGCATTAATGTGTATTACTGCCAATGAATCATAAGCGTTTGTTTTATAATCCCTTAACTGGTTCTATTTCTGCGTATGTCGGTATCTGTACCTCCATCAGGGAAAACCTCTTTCGTGCCCAAATTGCCCAGCGTTGTTCGAGCCCTTGCGGTTGTCGCGCTTTGGAATGTGTTTGGACACTCTATCGCACAGACTGTAGCCAATCCTGCGGGGCCGGCACGTCCGGCCATTGTGGAGCAGGAACCGCGCTTCGAGATTCGGAAGTTTGTAGTCGAAGGCGCTACGCTGATTACCGACGAAGAGATTCAGGCGGTCACCAGCCCCTTTGAGGGCATCGGCAAGGATTTCGCCGATGTCCAACGGGCACTCGAGGGTCTGGAAAAGGTCTATGCCGCAAAGGGCTACAGTGCCGTTCAAGTCATCCTTCCCGAGCAAGAACTCGATAAGGGGGAAGTTCATTTCAAGGTCGTTGAAGCGCGGATCGGGAAAGTTGTTGTTGAGGGCAACAAATTTTTCGACGATGAGAATATTCGACGGAGCGTACCGGCTCTCGCACCCGGTAAGTCACCCAACGTCAACGATATTGCCCGGAGCCTGCGCACTGCAAACGAGAATGCCGCGAAGCAGACCACCGCGCTCTTGCGGGGCGGTTCCGACGAGGGAACGGTGGATGCGCTCCTACGGGTAAGCGATGAGGATCCCAAGAAATACAGCGTGACATTCGACAACACCGGTACTCAGGAGACGGGCATTTTTCGTTTGGGGCTGGGGTTTCAGCATTCCAATCTATGGGGAAAAGACCACGCGGTTTCCGCCCAGTACGCTGTGTCTCCTTCGCAGGATTCGAATCCGCGCTCAATGACTTTGTGGCCAAACCCGAAAGTGGTGATTTTTGGATTGGCCTACAGGATGCCGCTTTACGAATCCGGCAATTCACTGGAGTTTTCGGCGGGATATTCCAATGTCCGTTCGGGCGTTGTGTCGGGTTTGTTTGGACAATTTAATGTTGCGGGTGCGGGGACGATTTTTTCGGCCAGGCATAACTTCAATTTGAAGAAAATTGGCGAACTGGAGCACCGTATTGCGACAGAAGTGGGTTGGAGAGGGTATGACAACCGCACGACGACGGTATTGGGTGGTGTTGCCGTTCTGCCTGATGTAACCGTCCATCCAGTTAGCGTGACTTACTCTGGCCTTTACCGGACAGCTTCCAGTGAGTCGGCATTCTATGGCACTGGTGTCAAGAATCTGCCGGGTGGAAATGATGGTGGAACGGCCGTATTCAATGCCTTTCGGCCGGGAGCCGTCCCCGGCTATACGGTTTGGAGGTATGGTTTCAGCCACAATCGTGCTTTCGACAGCGATTGGCAAGCGCGTTTCGCGTTCAATGGCCAGATGACTCGCAATCGGCTGATATCTGGTGAGCAGTTTGGTGCGGGCGGCGCCGATTCGGTTCGGGGTTTTCTTGAACGGGAAGTGGCCAATGACAATGGCTATCGTGGAACCATTGAAGCCTACAGCCCGGATTTCGGGGCGAAAATATCGTTTCTCCAGTCAAGTCGAGCCAGAGCCCTCGCATTTTTCGATTGGGCGCGGGTCAGGCGTTACAACCCGCAGCCAACCGATCGTTTTTTTGAAGGTATTTCCAGCTTTGGTTTTGGCACCAGAATTTCGAGTGGCAGCAACATGAGCCTTCGGCTCGACTATGGTGTTGTCCTGAATCCGGGTGGGAATCAGGGCAAGTGGGAAGGTCGTATTCACAGTAGTTTCTCCTACATTTTCTAGGATTCTTGCCGATTCAAGCCATCGCTGATGGCGTCTTTAAGCCCATGGTTTGAAGCTGGCCGAAAGCGGTCGAGCAGGGTAGTCCAACCGCCTCCGCAATTGTCCTGTCGGGACGAAATATATCGTGAGAGTTGTTCTCATTTTCCCTTTTTCGTGAATTAGTTACGTCATTTTCCCCATGGCTAAATGGTAAAATTGAGTGGGGTAAATTGGGAAGGTGAACTATTGATGAAACGGGCGTCAACTCTCTCGCCGGCAAACGAAATATCTGCTTGCCGGAACGTTCGAATTTCGGTCCGGCCTGACTTCAATGAAATACCTTTTACGGGCTAATTCCTACCGTGGCGATACTGTGGCAGGGGGGGCGGCGGTCAGCCTCTGGCGCTGGCGGTCGCGTCATGTTTTGCCGCTGGTTATAGCGTTTCCGGCCTTGCGAATCCGACTGGGGCCAGCGTTGCCGCCGGTTCTGCGTCGATCAGTGCATCCGGCAAGAGCCTCAACATCACGAATTCCACCGGCGCCATCATCAACTGGCAGGGGTTCTCGGTCGGCCAGGATGAAATAACGCGCTTCATCCAGTCAGGCGCCGGATCTGCGGTACTCAATCGTGTTATTGGCAGCGCGCCATCCAATATTCTGGGCCAGTTGCTGTCCAACGGACGTGTGTTCCTGCTTAACCCAAACGGCGTATTCATCGGCAATGGTGCAGTCGTCGATGTGGCGGGATTTACCGCCTCCACGCTGCGAATGTCCGATGCGGATTTTCTTTCCGGAAAATTCAAATTTACCGACCAGATTGGCGCTGCCCAGATTGTCAATCAGGGCACCATCAAAACGTCGGCCGGTGGGCAGGTCTATCTGGTCGCTCCCAATGTCGAAAATCACGGTGTCATCACCAGCCCGAACGGTGAGGTCATTCTTGCTGCAGGCAAGACCGTTGAACTAGTCAATGCTGGTTCGCCGGATGTGCGTGTTGAGTTGGATGCGCCAACCAATCAAGCCTTGAATGTCGGACAAATCATTGCCAGTGCCGGACGTGTCGGGATCTATGGAACCGTGGTGCGAAATAGTGGGACTGTCAGCGCCACATCGGCCTCGATCGATCCATCCACAGGTCGGGTTGTCTTCAAGGCACTCAAGGATGTCACGCTCGATTCGACCTCGAGGGTAGAGGCTGGCGGCGCCAATGGCGGTGATATCAAGGTGCAATCAGTTGGTGGCACCTTGCTTGCTGATGGGGTCATTGACGCCCGAGGAACTAGTGGCAAGGGCGGGTCGGTCCAGTTGCTTGGCGATAAAGTGGGGCTGATTGGCCACGCGACTGTTGATGCTAGTGGTGAGATCGGTGGGGGAACGGTGCTCGTGGGCGGAGATTTCCACGGCACCAACTCCGGTGTTCAGAATGCAAGTCTCACCTACGTCGGTGCCGGTGCAAGTGTCATGGCTGATGCCATTTTCACTGGCGATGGTGGAAAAGTCGTCATTTGGGCGAATGAGTCCACTACCTTCGGGGGCTCTGTTTCTGCACGAGGTGGAGCAAGCTCTGGTGATGGTGGCTTTGTGGAAGTGTCCGGGAAGCAGAGACTTTCATTCAAGGGTCATGTTGATACCAGCGCGCCGAGCGGCAGGATAGGCACGCTATTGCTTGATCCTTCAACGCTGAAAATCGTTGGTGGAGCTGGGCCAGGGGATCAGGATACTCAGCTGACAACTGGCAATGATGTTCTTTTTTCTGACGCGGATGTTGGAACCAATACCATTGCGGAGAACACGCTCGAGGGCCTTGGCAGCACAGCGAATGTCATTCTTGAAGCGACTGGCCTCATAACGGTTGACACACTGTCGGATGGTGTACTGGCCATGGCTCAGACTTCCTCCGGCAGCTTCCGCATGACATCAACAACGTCAGGCGGGATCACCTTTACAACGAGTACTGACAAGATCCGCACTGAGGGGGGCAACATTACCTTGCAGGCGCAAGGTAATGGCAGCTTGAGCAATGTCGGGATGCTTGATACGCGCGGTGCTTCGGGGACTCAACAAGGAAGCATTGTTCTTGAGTCCGCGACATCAGCGACGCTGGCTGGTGCGATTCAGTCGGGCGGCAGCAGCATTAGTGTCACTGCTAGCTCGGGGGGGATTAGCCTGGCATCGCTTAATTCGGCCGGCGGCCTCATTACGCTGAATGCGAC
>CANIIN010000117.1 GCA_947467405.1 Betaproteobacteria bacterium
CGAGGATGATGCGGATCGGTTTGCTCGGATAGGCCTGCGCTTGCGCGCTGTGGATGCCGGATAGCGACAGGGCAATCGTGGTGAAAAGCAGGGCGAGACTTTTACGCATGTTTTTCCTCCTCAGGAAACATCGTACGGTCAGTGCCGGATCATTATGCACGAGTGCAATATCTGCCGCCTCAATGCACAAAATGCAAAGGGCCCGCCGTCTTGCGATCGGCGGGCCCTTCCTGAAGTGATTGCGTTTTCTATTTGGCGCAGTGCCTATTGCGGCTCGAGGCCGGCCTTTTTGGCTTCCACGGCAAAGCGGCTGCGCTCGTTGACGATCAACTGCGAGAACACTTCGGGGGTATTGGCCACGACCTGCAAGCCGAGTTCGTTCATCTTGGTCGCGTAATCCTTGTCGGCGGAGATCTTCACGGAATCCTGATGCAGCTGAGTGATGATGTTCTTCGCCGTGCCGGCCGGCGCGGCCAAGCCGAACCAGTAACCGCCCAGGCCGCTGTACTTGCTCAGCTCGCGCAGCTCGGGGTACTTGCTCTCGCCGAACGCAGGCACGTTGGGCATGATGGGTGAACGCTCATTGGAGATCACGCCGAGCAGCTTGATGCGGCCACTTTCGGACAGGCTCTTCGCGAACGAGCCCACCGGCGTGTAGTAAAAGTCGGCCTGCCCGGCGATGACGGCGGCTTGTGCCGGCGTCTGGCCGTTGTAGCGCACTGTCTCGTACTTCAGGTTCATGGTGTTGCGGATCATTTCCATGCCGACCAGATCGGTGATGCTGATGTTGGCGTAGTTCAGCTTGCCGGGATTGGCGCGCATGTAGTCGATCCACTCGTCGACCGTATTGAAGGGCGCCTTCGGCGTGGCGCCCATGATGTTCACGCCCTTGACCAGCTGCGAGACGGGCACCAGTTCCTTCACCACATCGACGTTCCACGATTTCTGCAGCGCGGGACCGGACACCGTGCCGCCGGTGATGTAGAGCAGCGTGTAGCCGTCGGGCGCGGCCTGCGCCACGGCCTGGACGGCGATGAGTGTGGCGGCGCCGACGCGGTTCTCCACCACCACCGCCTGGTTGTGCAGGGCGCGCAGTTTGTCACCGAAAGTGCGCGCGGCGATGTCGGTGGCGCCGCCGGCTGGGTTGCCGAGGATCAGGCGGATCGGTTTGGTCGGGTAGTCCTGCGCGTTGGCGCCGGTGACGGCGGCGAGCAGCGCGGCGGCGATGAGGGTATGGGTGATGCGCATGAGAATTTTCTCCAAAGCAGATCGTGACGATGTGTCGTAGCGGATGTCGTAGCGGATGCCGCCAGCCGACATTATGCCGGACTGAGCAGTGTTCCGGCAGCGCAGACGCCTTGCGAAGCGGTGTCATGGGATGAACCGGTTGGCTCGATGCCATGCCTTGAAGATCCGCTCCAGACGGGCATCTTCAAGGCATTCGTTCATGGTTGTCGGTGGAGCGGAAAGGCAAGCCCTGTCACGCCGACATGGAGATGGGCAATGCTTCCTCCCGTGCTGCGCCAGCAGCGTTCTGCGTGGTGACGACGGCCGGTTGGCGTTGCCGGCGCAGCATTCGGCGAATCGATGTGGCCAGGTCGATGGCCTGGTCGGCGCTTTCCGCAGCAAGCGTCATGTGACCCATCTTGCGGCCGGGCCGCGCGCCGCGCTTGCCGTACAGATGCAGCCGCAGGTTCGGATGACCGAGGGCGGCGGTCCAGTCCGGCTCGCCGTCATCCCAGACATCGCCGAGCAGATTGGCCATGGCCACGGCTTGTCCTGGGCGCGACAGTCCTGCGTCCCCCAGCGGCAAGCCGGCCAGCACGCGCACCTGCTGATCGAACTGCGAGGCATGGCAGGCGTCGATGGTGAAATGGCCGCTATTGTGCGGGCGTGGCGCGATCTCGTTCACCAGCAAGCGCTCATCCATGGTGATGAAGAACTCCACGCACAGCACGCCGCGGTAGTCGAGTGCCTCGGCGATGCGCGTCGCGGTGCGCACCGCCCGGTCGTGCAGGTCCGCCGAGATCGGCGCCGGCACGACGCTGAGGTCGAGAATGCCGTCGACGTGCCGGTTCAGCGGCACGGGATGCACGGCGATGGCACCGTTGGCGGCGCGCGCCAGGATGACCGAACATTCGTCGCGCAGATTCACGCGTTTTTCCAGCACGGATGGCGTGCCCAGTCGTGACAGCGCGGCGCGTAATTCGGGCAGCGAATTGACCGCGGCCTGGCCCTTGCCGTCGTAGCCGTCACGACTGGTCTTCAGTACGCCGGGCAGGAGTTTGGCAATGTCGGCTGCGTTCGCATCGATGTCGGCGGCGTCATGCAGCACGCGGTGCGGCACCACGTCGACGCCGTGATCGGCAAGGAAGGATTTCTCGCGCGCCCGATCCTGCGCCACGTGCAGCGCGCGCGCGTCCGGTGCGACGGGAATGCGTTGCGCAATATGTTCCAGCGCGGCGGCCGGCACGTTTTCCGTTTCGATGGTGACCGCTGCGCAGTGCTCGGCCATGGTCTGCCAGGCCGCCGCATCGTTCAGTGCTGCGCAGACATGCAGGTCGGCGACCCCGGAGGCCGGCGCATGGGGGTCTGGATCGAGGATGGCGACGCGGTAACCCAGCCGGTGCGCCGCCAGCGCGAACAGGCGCGCCAGTTGGCCGCCGCCCAGCACGCCCAGCATGGCGCCCGGATGGATCACGGTTGCACCGGCAAGTCGGACGCCGCGATGCGCGCCGCTTCGCTGGCGCGAAAGGCTGCCAGGCGCTTCACCAGATCGGGTTCGCGGCCCGCCAGCATGGCGACGGCAAAGAGTCCGGCATTCGCCGCGCCGGCGATACCGATGGCGAAGGTGGCCACCGGCACGCCGCGCGGCATCTGCACGATGGAGAGCAGCGAGTCCATGCCCTGCAGGTGTTTCGAGGGCACGGGCACGCCCAGCACCGGCACCGTGGTCATGGCCGCCAGCATGCCGGGCAGGTGTGCGGCGCCGCCGGCGCCGGCGATGATGCAGGCCAGCCCTCGTTCGGCTGCGGCGCCCGCATACTCGACCAGCAAGTGCGGCGTGCGATGCGCCGACACCACGCGCGCCTCGAAGGCGATGTCGAACTGGCGCAGTGTGTCGGCGGCGTGCTGCATCACCTCCCAGTCGCTGCTGCTGCCCATGACCACGCCGACGCGCACGACGCCGGCTTTCTTTGCGGGTGATGGTCGGACGGTCTTGTTGCTTATGAGGCGAGCCATGTGGCAACTCCGTGATAGAGGGGGATACCGATGACGACGTTGAAGGGAAAGGTGATGCCCAAGGACAGCGTGAGATACAGCGATGGATTGGCTTCCGGCACGGCGAGGCGGATGGCCGGCGGCACGGCGATATAGGAGGCGCTGGCGCCCAGCACCGCGACCA
The DNA here is from genome assembly GCA_947467405.1 of Betaproteobacteria bacterium. Lineage (GTDB taxonomy): Bacteria > Pseudomonadota > Gammaproteobacteria > Burkholderiales > SG8-39 > CAIYPG01. The sequence continues at coordinate 3,407 of CANIIN010000117.1, forward strand.
GCGTCATGCCGCCGGGACCGAAGCCGAGCCAGGCGTGCGCGACGGCCAGGCCGATGGCGCCGCCCACCAGCGGCATGGCGATGCCGAACAGCGCCAGCTTCCAGCCGACGCGCCAGAAATCTTCCAGCCGCTTGGCGGCGTCCATGCCGAGTTCGAGCAGGAACAGGCATAGCGCGCCGGCGAAGATGGTCTGGTAGAAGGGCATGATCGAATCCAGGCTCTTTGGCGAGACCACCGCACCGATCAGCATGGTGCCGGCCAGCAGCAGCACGCTGCCGTGCGTGAGCGCCTTGCGGAACGCCGTGCCCACCCCGGCCGCCTCGCCGCTGACGCTGGCCGCGCGCCGAGCGCGCTGGGCGAGCAAGAGGCCGATGATGATGGCCGGCGCCTCCATGACGGCGAGCATGATGACCGGGTAGCTCTCGAAGGCAATCTCGCGCGACTGCAGGTAGGCCACGGCGGTGAGGAAGGTGCCGGCGCTGACCGATCCATAGTGCGCGGCGATGGCCGCCGCGTTCAGCCCGTCGATGCGCAACAGCGCGGTGAGGATGGCGTACGCCACGATCGGCAGGGTGATGCCGAGTGCCAGCGCCGCGAGTACCGACTGCAATGCGATGCCGAGGGCGGCGTGGGCCAACTCTGCGCCGCCATGCAGGCCGATGCCGATCATCAGGTAGATGGACAAGGCGCGCGACAGGTCGGCCGGGAACTTGAGGTCGGAGCGAACGGCTTGCGCCGTGGCGCCCAGGGCGAAGAACAGCAACGGCGGTATGAGCAGGGCGGTTAGTGGCATGGTGATGGCTTCCGGTCTTCTGGGGATGCGATGACCGCCATCTTGGGGCAGATGATCAATAGAGTAAAATCGTATTTATTGACAATTATCATCTACGAATATCTATATATTATGGCGATACCCCGACTGACCCTCAGGCAGCTGAAAGTGTTCGAGACCGTGGCGCGGCTGTCGGGATTCAATCGCGCCGCGAGCGAACTTCACTTGGCGCAACCGACCATCTCGATGCAGGTCAAGCAGCTCTCCGACAGCATCGGCATGCCGCTCATCGAGCAGCTCGGCAAGAAGATCTACGTCACCGAAGCGGGTGCTGCGGTACAGACCGCGGCGCGCGAAGTGTTCGAGTCGCTGGAACGGTTGCAGATGCACGTGGCGCAGTTGCAGGGACTGCAGCAGGGCCGCCTCAAGGTGTCGGTGGTGACCACCGCCAAGTACTTCATTCCGCGCCTGCTCGGCCCGTTCACGCGCCACTATCCCGGCATCGACATCGCCATGGACGTGGGCAACCGCAGCGAGATCCTCAATCGTTTGTCGCGCAACGAGGACGATCTCTACATCATGGGCATGCCGCCGGCCGGCATGGACATCCGGCGCCATCCATTCGTGGAGAATCCCATCGTGGCCGTGGCGCCGCGCGGCCACGCGCTGGCGGGCCAGCGCAAGGTGAGCCTGGCGCGGCTCGCCGCAGAACCCTTCCTGCTGCGCGAGTCGGGGTCGGGCACGCGCATGGCGACGGAGCGCTTTCTCAAGGAACACGGTGTGCGCCTCAATGTGCGCATGGAGCTCGGCAGCAACGAGGCCATCAAGCAGGCGGTGGAGGGCGGTCTCGGGCTGTCGCTGCTGTCGCTGCACGCGGTCAAGGCCGAACTGAAACGGCGCGAACTGGTGCTGCTGGACGTCGAGCACCTGCCGATCAGGCGCTCCTGGTACATCGTGCATCGCGCCGGCAAGGAGTTGTCCATCGTCGCCCGCACATTCTTCGATTACCTCAAGGCGGAAGGCGTCGTGCTCGAACGCGAACTGGCGGCGATGCGCCAGCCTGTGGCAGCGAAGAAGTCGCGGCGCAAAGCGACGAAGTGAAGCCGCAAGGACGCATGCCCCACAGGGCGAATGCCTGAAGACCGGCTCCAGACGGGCGTCTTTGAGCCATTCGCCATGCCGACGACAACCGTCGCGGCATGCAATCCGGCGCGGGCGCGTAGGCGCGTAGTCGTGCCGTGAAGCGGCTCAGTACTTCAGTTGCAGCTTGTCCAGCTGTTCCTTGGTCACGGCCGGCACGTCGCCGCGCGCATTCCAGCGGTTGAGGAACCATGCGCCTTCACCCACCCAGGCCTTGAATACGGCGAGGTTCTTCTGCCGCTCCGCTTCGTTCGAGCCGAGTTGGCGATACATGTTGCCGGGCTTGCCGTCCTTGGCTGACTTGCCGTCGTCCAGGCGGCGCATGATGGCGCCGGCGTCCGGCCAGCCGATGAAGTAGATCATCTCCCCGTAGCTATTCATGCGCGGGCCGGTCTTGTCTTTGGTGAATTTCTTTTCGTCGGCTTCGAAGGTATGCAGGTCGGGCGAATCCGGCCCGTGGCACTCGATGCAGCGATCCTTGAAGATCGGCAGGACGTCTTTGGTGTAGGTCGCGTCGGCGGCCATGGCCGGGGCGATGGCCGCAGACAGGATCGCAGTGGGGATGAAACGGTTCAGCATGGAGCACTCCGTGGGCGTGATGGAAAATTCAATGTGCGGTATAGCCGCCGTCGATCACCAGTTCCGAGCCGGTGACGAACTTCGATTCATCGGACGCCAGATAAACGGCGCCCCAGGCGATGTCGTCGACGTCGCCCATGTGGCCGATGGGATGCTGGGCATCGGCGGCGGCGCGCATGGCCTTCAGGTCGCCCATCGACGACAGGTGCTTCTCCACCATCGGCGTCCAGATGAAGCCGGGATGGATGGAGTTGACGCGGATCTGGTTGGGGGCGTACAGCATGGCGTCAGTCTTGGACATGAGCCGCACTGCGCCCTTCGAGGCGTGATAGGGCGGCACATCGGCGCCGCCGACCAGGCCGTAGATCGATGACAGGTTGATGATGCTGCCTCGGCCTGCCTTCAGCAGGTGCGGAATGGCGTGCTTGGTGCCGAAGAACACGCCCTTGACGTTGATGCCTTGCACCAGATCCCACTCCGCTTCGGTGAGTTCGTGCGTGGGTTTGTTGGCGCCGGAGATGCCGGCGTTGTTGACCAGCACGTCCAGTTTGCCGAAGGCCTTGACGGCGGCGGCGACCGCGGCGGATACCTCGGACTCCTTCGACGTGTCGCAATGCAGGTAGATGGCATGGCGGCCCTTGCCTTTCAGCATGGCTTCGAGCGCGCGTCCCGGCTCATCGAGAATGTCGAGGATGGCGACGGATGCACCTTCTTCGCTGAAGCGATCCGCTACGGCGGCTCCGATGCCGAGTGCGGCGCCGGTAATGATGGCGACTTTGCCCTTGAGACGGTCCATGATCGATTCCCTGTAATGTAGGAAACCATTATCGAATTGACCCTGTCGGCGACGTTGATCCCGGTCAAATGTGCAGGGAACCGGACGCCCGGTGCGGTCTGGCTCCGTTCGGGTGATTCACCCGTGTGATGACGGGCTCGCGGCCGCCGATCGGCGTCAGCCGAAGCGGAAGCTCGATACCGCGACCTGGCCGTGGAAATCAGCCTCGTGATAGACGCATTGGGCCGGCTCCTGCTCGGCGGCGCCGACCGCCACCATGAGCGGAAGCAGGTGTTCCTCGCGCGGGTGGCACAGGCGCGCGGCGGGTGCGGCTTCCCAGTTGCGCAGCAGTTCGCTGCGCTCGGCCGGCGTCGATTTCAGCAGGGCCTGCTGCAGCCAGGCGTCGAAGGCGTGCGAGGGCGGTCCGGACGTGGTGCGGAATTGCCGCAGGTTGTGGTAACTGAGGCCGCTGCCGAGGATCAGGACGCCTTCCTCACGCAGCGGCTTCAGGGCACGGCCCATGGCCAGGTGTGCGTCCGGATCGAGTCCGGCCTTGAGTGACAACTGCACCACGGGAACATCCGCCTTGGGGTACATCACCGCCAGCGGCACGAAGCTGCCGTGATCAAAGCCACGTTCGGCGTCTTCGCCCACGCGGATGCCGGCGGATGCAGCGACTTGACGCACACGTTTTGCCACGGAGAGTGAGCCCGGCGCCGGATAGCGAATGGTGTAGGTCTCGGGCGAGATCGGA
>CANIIN010000118.1 GCA_947467405.1 Betaproteobacteria bacterium
CGCGCGCAACGCGGCCACGTCGTCCGCCGACAGCCATTCCTTGAGCGCCGCCTCGGTGTTCTCAGGGGTGATGGCCTGCGGCGGCGTGGGCATGTCCGGCACGGTACGGCTGAAACGCGGCGCAGCCACCGGCTGAACGATGCCTTCGATTTCGACGAAGCAGTTGCGCTCTTTGAGGTGCGGATGGTTCGGCGCTTCGCCCCAGTTCAGCACCGGCGCAAAGCACGAGTCCGTGCCTTCCAGCAGGGCGGTCCACTCGTCGCGTGACTTTTCCTTGAACTTCGCGGCAAAAACCTGTTTGCCCTTTTCCCAGTTGGCCTTGTTGGTATGTTCGCCGATCGACGCCGGATCGACGCCGATGCGCTCGCACAATTCCAGGTAGAAGCGCTTCTCGATCGGGGCAACAGAGACGTACTTGCCGTCCTTGCACTCGTAGCACTCCATGTAGTGCGCGCCGCTGTCGCTGGTGTTCTCGCCACGATCCGGCGTGATGATGCCGGCACCGTACGAGCCCATCAGTTGCGCACCGAGCGACAGCGTGCCGTCGACGATGGCGGCATCGACCACCTGCCCCTTGCCCGATTGGCGCGCTTCCAGGATACCGGCCAGCATGCCGACCGCCAGGTACATCGAGCCGCCGCCGAAGTCACCGATGAGATTGAGTGGCACGGTCGGGGGCTGGCCCTTGCGACCGATGGCATTCAGCACGCCGGTGATGGCGATGTAGTTGGTGTCGTGCGCCGCCACCTTGGCCAGTGGACCTTCCTGCCCCCAGCCCGTCATGCGGCCGTACACCAGTTTTGGATTGCGCTTCAGGCAAGCATCCGGCCCCAGTCCAAGCCGCTCGGTCACGCCGGGTCGGAAACCTTCGATCAATCCGTCGGCCTTCTCGATCAGCTTCAAGACCGCCTCGACACCCTCGGGCTTCTTCAGGTCGATGCCGACCTGCTTGCGGTTGCGCATGATGATATTGGCGTGCAGCGGACGCGGAATGCCCAGATCCTTGGCCGGCTCCGGACGATCAACGCGCAACACCGTCGCACCCAGGTCGGCCAGCACCATCGCGCACATCGGTCCGGGGCCGATGCCCGCCAGTTCAACAATCTTCACGCCTGCCAGTGGTCCCATTGCCCTCTTCCCTGTCTGATTCGAAAACTGCCCATGTGCCCCGAAGCGCAATGAGCACTACTTGCGCATGGCATCCCATTGCTCGTCGGTCCAGTCCTGCATGGCGCGATTGGACGGACCGCCGACGTATTGCATCCAGCGCCCGCCATCGATGATCACGCTCTCGCCGGTGATGTACGCCGCCTCGTCGGACACCAGGTACGAGCACAGGTTGGCCAGTTCGATGTGCTGACCGTAACGACGTGCCGGGACGCCCAGTTCCTGCGCCTGCACCTGCGAACCTGCGGGATAGAGGCGATCCCACGCGCCTTCGGTCGGGAACAGACCCGGCGCCACGGCCACCAGCCGCACACCCTTGGGACCCCACTCGACCGCCAGGCTCTTGGTCATGGCGATGACACCGGCTTTCGCGGCTGCGGACGCCATGGTGAATGCCGAACCGGTCATGGCTGCCGTGGTCACGATGCTCAGCACACTGCCCTTGTGCCCGGCTTCGATCCAGCGCCGGCCGGCGGCCAGCGTGCAATACGCTGCGCCGTGCAGCACGATGTTGACCACCGCATCGAAGGCGCGCGCCGAGAGTTTCTCTGCGCGAGCAATGAAATTGCCTGCCGCATTGTTGACCAGAATGTCCAGCGGCCCGGTCTTCCATATCTCGGTCATCATGGTGTCGATGGCCGCCGAGTCGCGCACGTCACAGCTGAAGATCGATACCTTGCCGCCGAGTTCCTTGCGCAACTCCTCGGCGGTTTCTTCCAGCACTTCCTTGCGTCGGCCGCAGATCACCAGTTCGGCGCCCAACTCCATGTAACGCCGGCCGATGCTCTTGCCGAGCCCGGTGCCGCCGCCGGTAATCAGCGCCTTCTTGCCTTTCAGCAGATCAGTGCGAAACATTCATTCAATCCTTTAGTTGACGGTGGTTGCCGATGACTCACGATTCAAGACGCGCTACTCGCCCTTGAAGACGGGCTTGCGCTTTTCCCGGAACGCCGCAATGGCCTCGGCATGATCGGCGGTGTTCATGGCGATCATCTGGAATTCGATTTCCGACTTGATGGCGGCCGACAGGGAGTCCGTTCCGCCCATGACGGCTTCCTTGATCAGGCCGACGGTAATGGGCGGCATCTTGGCGTACTTCTCGCCCACTTCGATGGCGCGAGCCACCGTCGCGCCCGATTCGACCACCTCGTCCACGAGACCGTCGGCCAGCGCCTCAGCACCTGTAATTTCATTGGCGAGCGTCAGGTACTGCTTGGCCTTGGTGCGACTGATACGCTGCAACAGGCTCCAGAACATGCCGGTATCAGGCACCAGGCCGACACGAATAAACGCCGCACAGAATTTCGAGTCTTTCGCAGCCACGATGTAGTCGCTGGCCAGCGCCATGGACCAACCCGCGCCGAAAGCCGGTCCTTCCACTGCCGAAATGATCGGCTTGGGCCCGGTCAGCATGATTCGCGTCAACTGGCTGACCAGGTCGATCCGTTCGCGAATTTCCATGGTGGTGCGCTTTTTCATCTCGGTGATGTCGCCGCCCGCGCAGAAGGATCCGCCGTCGCCGGTCAGGACGATGGCACGACAGTCGTCGAAATACATGAGTTGCCGGAAGGAGTTGATCAGCCCATGACGCATCTTCAGGTTGAAGGCGTTCTTGCGCTCCGGCAGCGACATGGTGACAATTGCCACGTTGCCGTTGCGCGAAATCTTCACCACTTCGTTGCCTAACGGATACATCTGCTCAGCCATGACTCTTTCTCCTTGATGACGTATGACGGACGATTGATTGATTGCGATCCGACGCCGCATCGCGCAGCGGCGCCGGCAGGGATTCAGGAGCCGGTAAAGGCCGGCTTTCTCTTCTCGATGAACGCGGCAACGGCCTCGGCGTGGTCCTTCGTCGCCATGAGCACCGGCATCAGGTCGCGTTCGGCCTGCAGGCAGGTTTCGAAATCGGTGGCGGCCTTGGCCAGCGTCGCCTTGGTCATGGCCATCGCCAGCGGCGGCATGGCGGCGTAGCGTCCTGCCACTTCCAGTGCGGATTCGAGCGCCTTGCCGGGATCGGCCACCTTGTTGGCCAGGCCGATTCGCACCGCCTCATTGCCATCCACTTCGTCACAAAGCAAAACCAGTTCGCCCGCCTTGGCCAGGCCGACGCGGCGCTGGATCGACCACAGCGCGCCATTGTCGGGATGCACGCCAACGCGAACGAAGGTGCAGGCCAGGCGCGCGTTGGACGCACTCACCACATAGTCGCAGGCCGCCGCCAGCGCGAGGCCAGCACCGATGGCAGGCCCCTCCACCGCCGCGATGACGGGCTTCGGCCCTGCCACGATCAGGCGCAGCAGTATCGATGAACGATCCATGCGGCGACGATTGCCGATCAGCGAGGTAGAACCCAGTTGCTTGAGGTCGGCGCCAGAGCAGAAGACATCGCCGGCGCCGGTCAGCACGATGGCGCGACAGGACGCATCCTGCTGCAGCGTGTCGAACGCCTCGATCAGATCGTCCTTCATGGCCGGCGAGAAGGCGTTGCGTCGTGACGGATTGTTCAGGGTCACAATGGCCACCGCGGCGTTGCCCGGGTGACGGCTGACGAGCACGAGACTGTTGCTGGAATCTGCCACTGGATCACTCCCTGATGGAATCTCGGACGTCGCTGCACGGCACGGAGCCTCGTCGCCTCCCGACCACTGCGTGAAAACGCAGCAATCCGGGTGATGGAAAAATTCGCGACGTTCCGATATCTGAATACGTGTTTTCCCTGTGCGGCCGCGTCTCGTTCGCACAGCGAATTGCGTACGGGAATTATACCGAATTTCCAACTGCCGTTAGGCGACCTACAGAGGAGAATTGCGCTTCAGGACGGGCCATCGACCCGACCGGGAAGGTATAATTTCGCATCGCGTCCGCTGAATGAATCGCCAGCGCAGCTTGTCGTCCAATCCCGCATCGGCGCTGGCGGCGACGCGCCAAACCCGGAACAGGTGGTACGCCCGGCTCCTGAAGGAGCCCGGGCAGGACCAACCGGACAAAAGCATCAACTTCACAGTCATGGAGCAGAGAATGGGAAACATGGTCAAGGACAAGGTCATCGTCGTCACCGGTTCGGGTAACGGCGTGGGACGTGAATTCGCACTGGCACTGGCCGCGGAAGGCGCCAAGGTGGTGGTGAACGACATCGGCACCTCGGTGACCGGCGAAGGCACCGATGCGGGCCCGGCACAGAAGGTCGTCGACGAGATCAAGGCGGCCGGCGGACAGGCCGTCGCCAACACCGACAGCGTGGCGGAATGGGATTCGGCCAACCGCATCATCAAGACCGCCATCGACGCCTACGGCCGCATCGACGGCGTGATCAACAACGCCGGCATCCTGCGCGACCGCTTCTTCTTCAACATGAGCATCGAGGAATGGAAGCTGGTCATCGACGTGCACCTGAACGGCGCGTTCTACATGTCACGCGCCGCGGCGCCCTACTTCAAGAGCCAGAACAGCGGCGCTTACATTCACATGACGTCCACGTCGGGCCTGCTGGGCAACAACGGCCAGGCCAACTACGCCGCCGCCAAGATGGGCCTGCTGGGCCTGTCCAAGATCATCGCCCTGGACATGGCCAAGTTCAACGTGCGCTCCAACTGCATCGCACCGTTCGCCTGGAGCCGCATGACCAGTTCCATACCCACCGACACGCCGGAACAGAAGGCGCGCGTCGAGAAGGTCAAGCGCATGGAGCCGCGCAAGATCGCCCCGCTGGCCGTGTTCCTGATGAGCGACCAGGCCAAGGACGTGAACATGCAGATCTTCGGCGTACGCGCCAACGAGATCTACCTGTTCAGCCAGAACCGCCTGATCCGCTCCGTGCACAACAGCAGCGGCTGGACGCCGGAATCGGTCGCGGACACCGCCATCCCCGCGATGCGCAGCAGCTTCGTCGATCAATTGAAGTCGCCCGATCTGATCAACTGGGACCCGTTCTGAGCGGTCTCGCCCGCGCCGCCCGTCGCTCGACGGGCGGCTTGCAATGATCCCCGCCGGGGAAGAAACAACTGGAGAATCCTGCATGGCTTACGAGATGATCAAGTACGAGGTGAAGGATCGCATCGCGACCATCACCTTCAACCGTCCCGAGAAGATGAACGCCTGGAACGACAAGCAGACCGAAGAGGTCTACGACTCGGTCATGGCGGCGGAGGCCGACGAAGACGTGCGGGTCATCATCATTACCGGTTCCGGGCGCGCCTTCAGCGCCGGCGCGGACGTGACCACGTTTGGACAGCACACCGACTACCAGCACCTCATCGACAAGCAGCCGCGCCACTTCAAGCAGAACGAGCGCGCCGACTGGCAGACTCGCCACAGTTATTTCCCGACGGTGAAGAAGCCCATCATTTCCATGATCAACGGTGCGACGGCCGGCTTGAGCCTGCTCTATGCCATGTTCTCCGACATGCGTTTCATGTCGGAGGATGCCGTCATCACCACGGCCTTCTCGCGCATCTCATTGACCGCCGAGTACGGTTCGGCCTGGATGCTGGAACGACTGGTCGGCCACGCCAACGCGCTCGACCTGTTCATCTCAGGACGTCGGGTCAAGGGCCCGGAAGCCTTCCGCATGGGACTGGTCAACCAGGTTCATCCGGCGGACAAACTGGCTGAAGCGACCTACGCCTACGCGAAAGACATTGCCGAGAACGTCTCGCCGCGCTCGGCCAGCATGCTGAAGCAGCAAGTGTGGGATCTGCCCTTCCAGACCTTCCATGAAGCGGCGCGCTCGTCCATGAACGACATGCTCATCACCAACGCCAGCGCCGACCACAAGGAGGGTGTGAAAGCATTCCTCGAGAAGCGCAAGCCGGTCTGGACCGGCAAGTAGCACACCGACCGTTCATCCATCAAGCAGCAATGCCCGGAAACGCCCGTCTGGCGGGCATCTCCGGGCATTTTCATTGGGCGTTTCGCTGACTCGACGCGATCCGACTATTCGAGTTTCGCCCCCGAGGCCTTGACCACCTTCGCCCAACGCTCGATTTCACTGCGCAGATAGGCGAGGTATTGATCCGGCGAGGTGGCCAGCACCTCCGCACCCTGCGCGGCCAGTTTTTCGCGTAACCCGGTGTCCTGCAGTGCCTTCACGAATTCCGCGTTCAAGCGCGCCACGATGGCAGCGGGCGTCTTGCCCTGGACCATGGTGGCCTGCCATGCGCCAGCCTCGAACCCCGGCGCCACCGTCTCGCTCATGGTCTGCACGTCCGGCAGCAATGAGGAGCGACTGCGGCCCGTCGTGGCGATGGCGCGTGCACGCTTGTCGCGCAGGAACGGCATTGACGAGTTGATCGGATCGTTGAGAATCTGGATCTGCCCGCCCATCAGGTCCGGAAACGCCGCTGCGCCGCCCTTGTAGGGGATGTGATTGCCATCAATGCCCGCCGCCTGCAGCAACACGAACGTCACCAGATGCGAAATATTGCCGATGCCCGATGATCCATAGGAGAGCTTCCCCGGATTCGCCTTGGCCCAGGCAACCAGATCCTGCACGTTGCTGATGCCCAGATTGGGATTGGCATTGAAGATCAGTGGTTGCGTCACCAGTAGCGACACCGGCGTCAGGTCCGTGAAGAGATCGTAGCCGACCTTCTGGCCGAACGACGCGGTGAAGGCGATCGACGACGTGTTGTGCAGCACGGTGTATCCGTCCGGCGCGGAGTGCGCCACCAGATCCGCACCGATATTACCGTTCGCGCCGGCGCGGTTTTCCACCACCACCGCCTGGTTGACCTGCTTGGACATCCGCTCGGCAATCAGTCGCGCCACGATGTCGGTTGCGCCACCCGGTGCAAACGGCACGATCACGCGGATGGTCTTGCCGGGAAAATCACTCTGGGCCCATGCCGCCGGCCCTGCCACCAGCGTCGTGATGCCGGACAAGACCGCCAAGACTGCAGACCACTTCGATAGTGCCATTCTCATGTCTGTTTCCCCCTCGATAGGCCATTCAGATAATCGAACCCCGCGTTGGTCCGCGGTACGCTGCAATGTGCAGGCTGGCTACACCTATACCATCTGTTCGGACAATCGCGTGCAGATCTCCAGCAGCACGCTGCGGTAGCGATCCATTTCCCTGCCGAAGCGGTCATCCGGCGCGCCGACCACGATGGCCGCAATCACCGTCCCCTTGCGATCGAACACCGGCGCCGCCATGCCTGCCGCACCGTCGATCGCCTCACCGCGGCTGACGGCGTAGCCATCACGCTGAACGCGCTCGACCTGCCGCTTCA
>CANIIN010000119.1 GCA_947467405.1 Betaproteobacteria bacterium
CGCATCGGCGCGCTGGAAGAACGCCTGCAGGCGGCTGAACGCACTGCCACGCAGGCCAGTGCCGCGGCGAGCAAGGCGGCCGCAGCCAGCACCGCGGTAACGGCACCCGTGCAACAGGCAGCCGGCAGACCGGCCGGCGAGGGCGCCATGAACCCGGCCATCTCGCTGACACTGAACGGCACGTTGGGTAACCTGTCGCGCGATTCGTCCAGTTACGTCATCCGCGGTTTTGTTCCCACCGGTGGTGAAGTGGCGCCGCCGGCGCGCGGCATCAGCCTGGGCGAATCGGAGCTGTCCATTGTGTCGAACATCGATCACAACCTGCGCGGTGAACTGCATGCCGCGCTGACGCCGGAGAACACGATCTCGGTGGAAGAGGCCAACATTCGCACCACCGGGCTGTCGAACGGCTTCTCCATCAAGGCGGGCCGCTTCTTTTCCGGCATTGGCTACCTGAACGCGATCCACGCCCACGCCTGGGACTTCGTCGATGCGCCGCTGGCCAACAAGGTGTTCCTCGGCAATCAGCTCGGTGACGATGGCGTGCAGGTGAAATGGGTGGCACCGACCGACCTGTACATCGACCTCGGCGTCGAGGCTGGCCGCGGGCGCGGCTTCCCGGCCGCCCCCGCAGGTGGGCGCAGCAAGAACGGCTTTGGCAGCGGCACGCTGTTCACCAACGTCGGCGGTGACATCGGCGACAGCACGGCCTGGAAAGTCGGCCTGTCGCAGCTGCGCGCTGAACCGCAGGGTCGCAGCTACACCGATGCCGATTCCACCGGCGCCACGGTGACCAACAGCTTCTCCGGTGCGAGTCGCCTGTGGGCGCTGTCTGGCGTCCTGAAGTGGGCGCCGAACGGCAACGCCACGCAGACCAGCCTCAAGCTGCAGGGCGAATACTTCCGCCGCAACGAGACTGGCGAGCTGATCTACGACACCGGTTCGGCATCGCTCGGGGCGCGCACCGGCAGCTACGCCTCGCGCCAGAGCGGCTGGTACCTGCAGGGCGTGGTTCAGTTCATGCCGCAGTGGCGCCTCGGCTATCGCCACGACCGGCTGGATTCGGGCAGCACGCGCCTCGGGCAGGTGGTGTCCGGCGCGCTCACTGCGGCGGACTTCCCGCTGCTGGCCAACTACAAGCCGACCCGCAACACGCTGATGGTGGACTGGAGCGGCAGCGAGTTCAGCCGCCTGCGCCTGCAGCTGTCGCGTGATCGCGCGCGCCTGGGCGTGGCCGACAACCAGCTGTTCCTGCAGTACATCGTCAATCTGGGGGCGCATGGTGCGCACCCATTCTAGGAGAACCGGCATGACTTTCTCATTGAAGAAAATCGCTGCACTCCGACGGATGGCGATGGTGCTTGCAATCGCTGTGTCCAGCATTGTGTGGTTGGCCAGCGCCACGTCGGCGCAGGCCGCCATCAACGTGCTCGCCTGCGAACCGGAGTGGGCGGCGCTGGTGGGCGAGATCGCCGGCGACAAGGTGAATGTCACCTCGGCCACCACCGCGGCGCAGGACCCGCATCACATCGAAGCGCGTCCCAGCCTGATCGCGCGGGCGCGCAATGCCGACCTGCTGGTGTGCAGCGGTTCCGATCTCGAATCGGGCTGGCTGCCGCCCCTGCTGTCGCAATCCGGCAACCGTCGCATCCAGCCCGGCGGGCCGGGTTATGTGGAGGCCTCGCAATGGGTCACGCGGCTGGAGATTCCCACCGTGATCGACCGCGCGCAGGGCGACATCCATCCCGGCGGCAATCCGCATGTGCACACCGATCCGCGCAACATCGCGCGCGTGGCGACGGCGCTGATCGAGGCGCTGGCGCGCGTCGATGCACCGAACGCCGAGACCTATCGATCGCGCGGCAAGGCCTTTCTTGAACGCTGGCGCGACGCGACGCAGCGCTGGGAACAGCAGGCCGCGCCGCTGAAGGGCATGCGCATCGTGGTGCATCACAAGGAGTGGACTTACCTCATCGCCTGGCTGGGCATGAAGGAAGTGGGCAGCCTGGAACCCAAGCCCGGCGTGCAGCCGACGCCGACGCATCTGGCCGAGCTGGTGGCGCGCATGAAGAGCGAACCCGCCAAGGCCATCGTCTATGGTTCGTACAACGATCCGGCCGCGGCGCGCTTTCTGGCGCAGCGCACCGGCATCGCGGCGGTGCAACTGCCGTACACCGTGGGCGGCAGCGAACGGGCCAAGGATCTGTTCGGCCTGTTCGACGACACCATCGAGCGCCTGCTGGGCGCGGCGAACGCTGCGCCTGCGAAGCCATAGCGCCGTCGCCGATGAGAGGGTAGATGCCTGAAGAAGCCTGCCAAATGGACTTCTACAGGCATCTAGCTCCTTCAGTGCAGCAACGTTCTGGCCTCGCCAAAACACCTTGACGCCATGAAAGGCATCGCATGAATTTCAACGCCATCGACCTCGCCATCCTGCTGCCGGCGTTTGCGGCGGGACTGCTCGTCACGCTGACGCTGGTGCCGCTGGGCATGCAGGTGCTGTCGCGCGGCATCGTGTTCATCGACCTGGCGGTGGCGCAGATTGCCGGGCTTGGCGTGATCCTGGCCGGTGCGCTGGGTTGGGAGCCGCAGGGCGCGGCGGTGCAGATCGCCGCGCTGTCGGCCGCCGTGGCCGGCGCATTGTTCCTCACTTGGACGGAACGCCGCTGGCCCGAGGTGCAGGAGGCCATCATCGGCGTGGTGTTCGTGCTGGCCGCGAGCGTGGCGCTGTTGCTGCTGGCCGGCCATCCGCACGGCGGCGAGCATCTCAAGGATCTGCTGGTGGGACAGATCCTGTGGGTGGAACCGAAGCGTCTGATGATCGTGGCGCCGTTCTACATCCTCATCGTGGCGCTGTGGTTCGGCCTGCGGCAGCGCCTGGGCGTGGCCGGTTTCTACCTGCTCTTTGCCGGCGCCGTCACGCTGGCGGTGCAGCAGGTGGGGCTGTATCTGGTGTTCGCCACGCTCATCGTGCCGGCGCTGGCCACGCATTACTCGACATCCGCTGCTGCGTCGTTCACGCGCCGGCGCTATTGGCTCGCCTACGCGGTGGCCGTGTCGGGTTATGCGTCGGGGCTGGTGGCCTCGGCGTGGTTCGACCTGCCCTCCGGGGCCATGATCGTGTGCGCCATGGCGGTGACGGGCACCCTGATGGCGGCGCTGCTGCGCACCCCGCCGCCTTCATCAGTATCATAGGCATCCCGCAGTCAGTAATCAGTCAACGCAGCCCTCAGGCCGCGCGGCACGTTCAATCAACCACGACAGGATCGCCATGAAATTCTCCGTCAACATTCCGCACACCGGCCCGTTGTCCTCGCCCACCGCTATTCGCGACGTGGCGCAGGCCGCCGAAGACCTGGGTTTCGACGGCGTTGTCGTGATCGACCACCTCGCGCTGCAGCCCAACGTCAAATCGATGTACGACCTCGGTCCCAAGCCGGTCGGCATCCCCGAGAACAATCTCAAGAAGACCCTCACGCCGCTGTACGAGTGCCTGACCACCATGACTTTCCTGGCCGGCATCACCAAGCGTGTGCGCCTGAATTCGGCCATCTGCGTTCTGCCCTTGCGCAACCCGCTGTACAACGCGCGCCAGATCGCCACCATTGACGCCCTGTCGGGCGGTCGCGTGGATCTCGGCATCGGCGCCGGCTGGCTGAAGGAAGAGGCCGAAGCCCTGCAGATGCCCTGGGACCAGCGCGGCGCGCGCACCGAGGAACACATCGCGCTGATGCGCACGCTGTGGGAATCCAAGGACGACTATGTGTCCTTCTCCGGCAACTTCTATCGCTTCGACCAGGTCGATCCGCAGCCGCAGCCGGCGCAGAAGCGCCTGCCCATCCTGATCGGCGGCCATACGCCCGCCGCCAAGTCGCGCGCCGGCCGCATCGGCGACGGCTGGATCACCAGTCATCTTGATGCCGCCGCACAGAAGGCCGGCATGGACGAGGTGCGTGCCGCTGCCGTGGCAGCAGGACGGGACCCTTCACAACTGAAATGGTTCGGGTCTACCGATGCACGCTTTGATGCCGGACAGGTCAAGCGGCCCGAAGAACTGCTCGCCACCGTCAAGGCATACCAGGAGCTGGGTGTGCACAGCCTCAACTTCAGTTGCCAGACCCGAAGCATGGCCGACCGCATGTCGCTGATCCAGTGGCTGGCGAAGGAAATCCTGCCGCAGTTTCAGGGGAAATAAGCGCGCCGGAGCAGAATCGCGCCGGCTCAGAGGATCGCCATGAACACCAGGCCGGCACTCAACGCGAATCGGCTGACGGGCGCCCACAGCGGGCGGTCGACATTGCCGGCGCATCGCCAGGCGAAGCGCAGCCAGGCGTAGTAGATCAGCAGGCGCGCGAAATCCAGCACGTCACCCCAGACGTGGTGATCGGCGTCACGCAGGTTCTCGGCAACGACGACCAGCACGCTGGCCGACCAGCCGACCGCCAGGCCGCCGAGCCACCAGATTTTCCACAGCCGTTCGTTGCCGCGTGCCGAGCGTTGCAGGAATCGCTTCAGGCGCACGCGCCAGCGGCGCTGCCATGCAGTGACTGATTTGACGATAGTAGTGACGAAATTGGATGGCATCGGGCGACAAGCGGATAATGCGGTCTCAGTGGTGGGCTCGGGCGCTGAATCATATGCGTAAAGCGTGTGTCGGGGGTAGATTGGGGCCTCGGCCTGGCGCTTGAGTTGGCGGCAAGCGTCCCCACATGGCGAAGATTTCCCGCCCTTTTTGAATTCAACTCTTTCCAGACATTGAACATGGAACAATTTCACGGCACCACCATCGTCTCGGCGCGACGCGGCAACAAGGTTGCGCTGGGCGGCGATGGACAGGTCACGCTCGGCCACATTGTCATCAAGTCCAGCGCGCGCAAGGTGCGGCGCCTGTATCACGACCGCATCCTGGCCGGTTTTGCGGGCGGCACAGCCGATGCCTTCACGCTGTTCGAACGCTTCGAAGCCAAACTCGAAAAGCATCAGGGCAACCTGTTGCGCTCGGCGGTCGAACTGGCCAAGGACTGGCGCACCGACCGCATCCTGCGCAAGCTCGAAGCCATGCTGGCGGTGGCCGATCGCGACGTGTCGCTGATCATCACCGGGCAGGGCGACGTGGTGGAGCCCGAGCACGGGTTGGTGGCGATCGGATCCGGTGGCGCCTATGCGCAGTCGGCGGCGCGCGCGCTCTTGGAGAATACCGACCTCGAACCGGAAGCCATCGTGAAGAAGTCGCTGTCGATTGCAGCGGACATCTGCATCTATACGAACCAGAATCACGTCATCGAAGTACTGTAGAAGCGTGAGGCGCGATGCTTCGATCTCCGTGATCCGGCTTTTGCGCCTCACCCCTCACGCCTCACGCCTTTTCACAACCCACGCCTGACGCTTCTCGACAACCCACCACATGAGCGCCACACACGAAACCTGGTCGGGACGCCTCGGCTTCCTGCTCGCCACCATTGGCTCGGCAGTCGGCATCGGCAGCATCTGGAAATTTCCCTACGAAGCCGGCGCCAATGGCGGCGGCATGTTCGTGGCGTTCTACGTGGTCGGCCTGGCGCTGATCGTGGTGCCGCTGATGTTTGCGGAATTCGCCACCGGGCGACGCGGTGGCGGCGACCCGGGCCACAGCCTGACCAAGCTGGCGCGCACGCACGGCGCGACCGATGGCACGGCCACGCGCTGGGGACTGGTCGGCGTGCTGGGCGTGGTGACCGGCTTCCTCATCCTCAGCTTCTATGCCGTGATCGGCGGCTGGACGCTCGGTTACGCAGTCGACACGGCGCTGCACGGACTGCCCGGCACCACGGCACCGGCCGTCACCGCGCGCTACCGGGAATTCCTCGCCTCGCCGTGGCAGATGCTCGGTTATCACGCCGTGTTCATGTTCGTCTGCGCCGTGATCGTGGCGCGCGGCATCTCGGGTGGCATCGAAACAGCCTGCATGGTGCTGATGCCGGTGCTGGGCGTGCTGATGGTGGCACTGGCCGGCTATTCGCTCATCGAGGGAGACTTCATGGCGGCGGTGCGCTTTCTGTTCGTGCCGGATTTCAGCCACTTCAATGCCCGCACCGCACTGGATGCGCTGGGACTGGGATTCTTCTCCATCGGCGTCGGGCTGGGGCTGATGATCACCTATGCGGCCTTCGCCGGCGCCGACGTGAATCTACGCCAAGTGGCGATCTGGTCGGTTCTGGCCGACACGGCGATTTCCATCCTGGCCGGTCTGGCGGTGTTCCCGCTGGTGTTCGCCCATGGGCTGGACCCGGCTAGCGGCCCGGGGCTGGTGTTCGTCACCCTGCCGCTGGCGTTCGCGCAAATGCCCTTCGGCGTGGTGGCGGCGTGCGCGTTCTTCCTGCTGCTGTTCGTGGCCGCGCTGGCCTCGGCCATTTCGCTGCTGGAACTGACTGTCGCCATGCTGGTGCGGCGCTACGGCTGGAGCCAGGCGCGGGCCACCCTCCTCGCAGCCACGCTGTGCTTCGTGGCCGGCATCGCCACCGTGCTGTCCTTCAATCATTGGGCCGCCTGGCAGCCGCTGGCCGGCCTGGCCTGGGCGAAGGGTTTGAGCGGCGCCACGGTCTTCGATCTGCTCGACTTCCTCACCTCGAACGTCCTGCTGCCCGCCAGCGGTTTCGGCATCGCCGTGTTTGCCGGCTGGATATTGCCGCAACGAGTCCTCACCGAGGAACTCGGGCTGACGCTGCGAGGCGCAATGATCCTCGGCTTCCTGCTGCGCTATGTCGCGCCGGTGAGCATCGCGGCCATTGCCGTGGCCAGCCTGCTGTTCTGAAACAGCCGGTCGCAGAACGTCGCCTCACGGCAACGGTGAACTGGTTTAAGCTGCCCGCACTTCGCAAAGATCGGTCGAGGAGCGGATCATGACTGTCGGCAAAACCGTGGTGTGGATCAGCGGCGCAAGCTTCGGCATTGGCGCCGGCCTGGCGCGCAAGGTGCCGTGGCCCGATGCGCGCATCATCAACCTCGACATCAAGCCCAGCCCGCTGTACGAAACCATCACCTTCGATCTCACGCAACCCGACACCTGGGACGCGGTGCGGCTGCACTTTGAAACCGAGTTCGCCGGCTTTCGCAAACAGGGCGTGACGCGCGCCATCTTCATGGTGGTGGGGCATGTCGATCTGGGCTCGGGCCTGGCGGCGAAAATCGCCGCCCAGGATTACCGCACCGCGCTCATCGCCAACGCCGTCGGACCGCTGGCGCTGGCCAATGATTTCCTGCGCTGCCTGTCGGTGTACGGCGGCGAGATCGAATCAGGCCTGATGCTCATGTCCTCCGGCGCGGCGCACGCCAAGCTGGTGGGGCAATCCGCTTACGGCGCCGCCAAGGCCGGCATCGAACACTGGGTGCGCGTGATGGATCGCGAACTGGCCG
>CANIIN010000120.1 GCA_947467405.1 Betaproteobacteria bacterium
AAGGGACCTGCACTGGCGCATCCGGATCTGCTCGAAGGCCGCCTGACTTTCTCCACCGACACCGTCAGCGGGCCGGTCGGGCTGATCAAGGACAAGCGCATGGTGGCGCTGGCCGTCTTCGCCAAGACGCGCTCTCCGCAGATGCCGGATGTGCCGACATTCGCCGAAGCCGGATTCCCGGACGTGCTGGAAGTGAACTGGAAGGCGTGGAATGCCGTTCTGGTGAAAACCCAGACGCCGCAGGCCATCGTCGACCGCCTGAACGAAGCCGCACGCAAGGGACTCGCGACGCCGAAGTTCCGCGAACGCGTCGAAGGACTGAGCCAAGGCGTGGTCGGCCTGTTCACGGCGCGCGAAGCCCAGGCGCGCCTGGACGCCGAGGTGGCGCAGATGAAGCTCATCATCCCGAAAATGGGCATCAAGCCGCCGCAGCGCTAGCGTCCTGACATCGTGGCGTCGCATTGGCGGCGCAACCTGCGCGAACGGGCCTCCAACTTGCCTGTTGCGACAGGCATGACGCGCCGGGCACGTGGTCCGGCGCCGACTCCCGGAAAGAACCTGCCATGAATATGTCGTCAGCCACCGAGTGGATTGAAAACATCACCTACGATGAATTGGCCATCGGTCAGAGCGCCCGCCTCTTGCGCACGCTCACACTGGCGGACATCCAGGCCTTTGCCGCCGTCTCCGGCGATACCAATCCGGCTCACCTCAGCCCGGAGTACGCCGACAACACGCTGTTTCACGGCGTCATCGCGCACGGCATGTGGGGAGGCGCGCTGATTTCCGCCCTGCTCGGCACGCAGTTTCCGGGACCCGGGACCATCTACATTGAACAGGCGCTGCACTTTGTCAAACCGGTACGCATCGGCGATACGCTGGCTGTCACCGCAACGGTGGTCAGCAAGGACGACGCCAGGAAGCATGTCGAATTGAACTGCCAGGTGGTGAACCAGAACGGGCAGCAGGTCCTGCACGGTACCGCCAAGGTGCTGGCGCCGACCAGCAAGGTGCGCCTGCCCAAGGTCAGTGCCCCGCACATCCAGTTGTTCGACCCGGAGGCCCGCTTCAAGGACCTGCTGGCCATGGCCAAGGGCATTCCCCCGGTACGCTGCGCGGTGGTGCACCCGTGCGACCTGGAGTCGCTGAGCGGCGCCATGCAGTCGGCCGGGCACGGCCTGATCGTCCCGGTGATGATCGGTCCCGAAACGCGCATTCGCCACATTGCCGCCGAAGCCGGCATCGATTTGAACGGCATCGAACTGATTGATGCCCCGCACAGCCACGCCGCCGCTGAACTGGCCGCCGAACTGGCTGCCGACCGCAAGGTGGCCATGCTGATGAAAGGCAGCCTGCACACCGACGAAGTGCTGCATTCGGTGCTGGCGCGACCGGCGCTGCGTACCGAGCGGCGCATGTCGCATGTGTTCCGGTTTGACGTGCCGCTGTATGCCAAACCGCTCTTGATCACCGACGCCGCGTTGAACATCCGCCCCACACTGCTGCAAAAAGTGGACATCATCCAGAACGCCATCGATTTCGCACACATCATGGGCGTGGACAAGCCCAAGGTCGCCATCCTGTCCGCACTGGAAACCGTGACGCCCAGCATTCCGTCGACGCTGGATGCCGCGGTGCTGTGCAAGATGGCGGATCGCGGCCAGATCAAGGGCGGCATCCTCGACGGTCCGCTGGCCTTCGACAACGCCATTTCACTGCACGCGGCACAAGTGAAACACATCGAATCCGACGTGGCGGGAGACGCCGACATCCTGGCCGTGCCCGATCTGGAGAGCGGCAACATGCTGGCCAAACAACTGGAATACATGGGCGGCGCCACCACCTCGGGCCTGGTACTGGGCGCTCGCGTGCCGATTGCGCTGACCAGCCGCGCCGATGCGCCCATGGCGCGCATCGCATCGTCCCTGCTGTGCCTGCTGGTGGCCCATAACGCCCGCCGCGACCAGCCGCGCAAGGCCTGGTCTGCAGACGCCTGAACAAGGGCGTCGGCTACCGCCGGACCCATCGCGGCCCCTTCAGGTGCTCGATGCAGACCCCCTCAGAAGGTCCTGAAAATAAAGTTCTTTGCAGCGCAGCAATTCGTGTATAGTGCCGTCCAAGGTTGATGCATCGCTTTATTCCGGTTAGCGCTTCTTCCTCTTCTAGCAGTCAACGAGTTCGCGAGAACTTCATCCCCGACTGCAGAACTTCTCAATCAGCAATATCCATCTGCCTGAACCGGTTAGGAATGCACCATAAGTGCGGTCCCGGGCCGATATCAGGAGATCACTATTACTACGCGTTCGCATGAACGCGAGGGTTCTATTCCCTCGCGCCCGGCTACCTCTGTTGCCGACACTTCCGCTGCCGTCCAGGCAACCCCCGCCCATGTCGCTACCGCTGCTCCGGCAACGGCCAACGGCTTTGCCAAACTGAACCTGCTTCCCGAACTGCTTCGCGCCGTCACGGATACCGGTTACACCGAACCCACGCCCATCCAGGCGCAGGCCATTCCCGTGGTGCTGGCCGGTCGCGACCTGCTCGCCGCCGCACAGACCGGTACGGGCAAGACCGCCGGCTTCACGCTGCCGCTGTTGCAGCGCCTGCAGGCCGGATTCAACAACAACGGCCATGCACGCAAGACCGTGCGCGCCCTGATCCTGGTGCCGACCCGCGAACTCGCGGCGCAGGTGCAGGACAGCGTGCGCACCTACGGCAAGCATCTGCGCATGACCTCGACCACCGTGTATGGCGGCGTGGGCTTCCATCCGCAGGTACAGGCGCTGCGTCGCGGCGCCGAGATCGTCGTCGCCACGCCGGGCCGCCTGCTCGACCACATCCAGCAGCGCACCGTGGACCTGTCCAAGGTTGAAATGCTGGTGCTGGACGAGGCCGACCGCATGCTCGACATGGGCTTCATCCCCGACATCCGCCGCATCCTCGCGCTACTGCCCAAGGAACGCCAGAACCTGCTGTTCTCGGCCACGTTCTCGGAAGAGATCCGCACCCTGTCGGCGCAGTTCCTGACCAACCCGGCCACCATCGAAGTGGCGCGCCGCAATGCGCCCATCGAGCTGGTCACGCAGGTCGTGCACCCGGTGGACAAGGACAAGAAGCGCGAGCTGCTCACGCACCTGGTCAAGACCGGCGACTGGCATCAGGTGCTGGTGTTCTGCAAGACCAAGCACGGCGCGAACCGCCTCTCGGAACTGCTGGAACGCGACGGCATCAAGTCCGACGCCATCCACGGCAACAAGAGCCAGCCGCAGCGCATGCGCGCGCTGAAGCGCTTCAAGGACAACGAACTGCAGGTGCTGGTGGCCACCGACATCGCGGCACGCGGCATCGACATCGACGCCCTGCCGCACGTGGTGAACTACGACCTGCCGAACGTGTCCGAAGACTACGTGCACCGCATCGGCCGCACCGGCCGTGCCGGCTCGGAAGGTGATGCCGTGTCGCTGGTGTGCGGCGAAGACCGTCCGCTGCTGCGCGCCATCGAGCGCCTGATCGCCAAGGACATCCCGCAGGTCGTGATTCCCGGCTTCGAGCCCACCGAGAAGTTCCACGCCGCCCCCAAGGGTGCTCCTCGCGGAGCGCCGCGTCGCGGCGCCGGTCGTCCGGGCGGCAACGCCCGCACCGACAGCAGCCGCGGCAATCGCCCCGGCTCCAGCGCTGGGGCAGGTAATGGAGCAAGGCGTGGCTTCGGTGATCGCAGCGAATCACGTAGCGAATCACGTGGCGAACCCGCGCGTCGTGCCGGTCCCGCTCCGCGTCCGGGCAATGCCCCGCGCAAGGACGCCCGTGGCGCCGCGCCGGCCCGTCGTGCGCCGCAGCCGCTGTCGTGGGAAGCCGAGCGCAATGCGCAGGTCGAACACTTCCGCAAAGTGGCCCGTGAAGACGGCGAGAGTGCAGCCAAGCCGTCCGCGCTGACCTCGAGCAAGGCGGCCTGAGCACTGCGCTGCTTGTGAATCGGTCGGCAAGGTCTCTGTACTTCGCCGACTCGCTTCAGTAACATCTCGACCAGAGGGCCATGACGGGTTTCCGCCATGGCCTTTTGTTTTGCACCGACTTTGTCTTGATGCAGCACAGGCCTCGAGGAGCACACCCGCTTGGATTCACCGGCAGCCGCACACCGCGACGACGATCTTCATCACGACGATCGCGATGCCCTGTCGGTGCTGAAGAAGGTGTTCGGCTACGCGAGCTTTCGCGGCCCGCAGGCCGACATCATCGACCACGTCACGCAAGGCGGCGACAGCCTGGTGCTGATGCCCACCGGCGGCGGCAAGTCCATGTGCTACCAGATCCCCTCGCTGCTGCGGCGCGGCCCCGGCATTGTCGTCTCGCCGCTGATCGCCCTCATGCAGGACCAGGTCTCGGCGTTGAAGGAAGCCGGCGTATCAGCGGCCTTCCTGAACTCCAGCCAGACCGCCGCCGAAAGCGCGGCCATCGAGCGCGCCCTGATCGCGGGCGACATCGACATCGCCTATGTCGCGCCGGAACGGCTCATGACCGGGCGTTTCCTCAACCTGCTGGAACGCCTGCAGGAAGGACCGGGGCTGGCGCTGTTCGCCATCGACGAGGCGCATTGCGTGTCGCAATGGGGACATGACTTCCGCCCCGAGTACATCCAGCTGTCCATGCTGCACGAACGCTTTCCGAGCGTGCCGCGCATCGCGCTCACCGCCACCGCCGATCCGCAGACGCGCGCCGAAATCGTCGAGCGCCTCGGCCTCGGCGAAGCACGCATTTTTGTTTCGAGTTTCGACCGGCCCAACATCCGCTACCGCATCGTCGAGAAAAACGATGCGCGCATGCAACTGCTGCGCTTCCTGCGCAACGAGCATCCCGGCGAGTCCGGCATCGTGTATTGCCTGTCGCGCCGCAAGGTGGACGAGACCGCCGCCTGGCTGATGAGCGAAGGCATCACCGCCCTGCCCTATCACGCCGGCATGGATTCGGCCGACCGCGCCGAAAACCAGGCGCGCTTTCTCAGGGAAGACCGCATCATCATGGTGGCCACCATCGCCTTCGGCATGGGCATCGACAAGCCCGACGTGCGTTTCGTCGCGCACATGGACCTGCCCAAGAGTGTCGAGGCCTACTACCAGGAGACCGGCCGCGCCGGTCGCGACGGCGAGCCGGCCGATGCCTGGATGGTCTACGGCCTGGGCGACGTGGTGAACCACCGCCGCATGATCGAGCAGTCGGAAGCCGAGGACCAGTTCAAACGCGTCGCCGGCGCCAAGCTCGACGCGCTGCTGGGGCTATGCGAATCGCACACCTGCCGGCGTGTGCGCCTGCTCGATTACTTCGATGAGGCCTCCGCGCCGTGCGGCAATTGCGACGTGTGCCTGGAACCGCCGGAAGTGTGGGACGGCACCGACGCGGCGCGCAAGGCGCTGTCCTGCGTGTACCGCGCCGGCCAGCGCTTCGGCGCCGTGCACATCATCGACATCCTGCTCGGCAAGGACAGCGAGCGCATGCAGAAGTGGGGGCACGCGACCCTCAGCACCTTCGGCATCGGCCGCGACATCGACGAGAAAACCTGGCGCGCCGTGTTCCGCCAGCTGGTGGCACAGGGCTACCTGGTGGTGGACCACGAACGCTATGGCGCGCTGCAACTCACCGAGACCAGCCGCGCGGTGCTCAAGGGCGAGCAGTCGGTGATGCTGCGCAAGATGATCGAGAGCAAGAAGAGTTCAAGCAAGCGCTCGAGCGTTGCAGCCGCTCCGCTGCAAGGCGAAGAACGCGAGCGCTGGGAACGCCTGCGCTCCTGGCGCGCGGCCACGGCGAAGGAACATTCCGTGCCGGCCTACGTGGTGTTCCACGACGCCACGCTGGCCGAGATCGCCCGGCAGTGCCCGCAAAGCATGGATGCGCTGGCCGGGGTATCCGGCGTCGGCGCAGCCAAGCTGGAACGCTACGGCGAGGCGATCCTCAAACTGCTGGGCGACTGAACGCCGGGGGGCTCCCGCACGGCAGGACGATACTGCGTCAGTCCTTCTCCACCGTCGCAAACACTTCCAGCGACTCGTCGTTCAGCGAATTGAGGCGCACACCGGTCAGTCCGGCATTCGCCCACAGCTTGTAACGCTCGCGAATGCGATCCGCCGGCCCCATCAGCGCGCCGTCATCGATGTACTCATCGGGCACCGCGTCTTCAGCCTCCCGCTTGCGTCCGGCCAGAAACAACTCCTGGATGCGCGCCGCCGCATCGCCGTAACCGCGGTCGATCATCTTCTGCTTGTGGAAGTTCATTTCCTTGGCGCCCATCCCGCCGACGTACAGCGCGGTAGAGGGCTTCTGCGCCTTGATGGCGGCCTTCACGTCGCTGGCCAGTTGCACATGCACGCTGCACCAGACCTCGAACTTCTCGAAGGTGAGGCCGTCATTGCGCTTCGCCAGGCCCTCCTCCAGCACCTTGCGGTGGCGCGGCATGTCACCCGGCATGAAGTTCATCGACAGCCAGCCGTCGGCCACTTCCGCCGTCATGCGGATGTTCAGCGGCGTGGCGGTGCCGAGCAGGATGGGGATGTCCGGATTGCCGTGCAGGATGCTCTTCAGCGGCTTGCCCAGACCGCTGGAACCCGGCCCCTGGTAAGGCAGCGAGAACTCGCGCCCTTCATGCGTGACCGGGCCTTCGCGCTTCAGAATCTTCTTCATGATGGCGACGTAGTCACGCATCTGGTAATTCGGTTTTCCCCACGGCTGCCCATACCAGCCTTCCACGATCTGCGGGCCGGACATGCCGATGCCGACCATCATGCGGTTGCCCCCGGCCATGGCGTCGATGGTCTGCGCACACATGGCGAGGTTGGCCGGCGTGCGCGCCGCCAGTTGCGCGATGCTGGTGCCGAGCTTGATCTTCTTGGTGAGAGCAGCGAGGTAGGCCAGCGGCGTGATGGCGTCCGATCCATAGGTCTCGGCCGTCCACGCCGAATGGAAGCCGAGCTGCTCGGCGCGCAGCACACGCTGCACCGGCAGGGCCATCTTCGCGCCGGAATAACCCAGTGATATGGCGAGTTTCATGCGTTCTCCTGCTCAATGGTTGATTGGCTCATTCTTCGCGCTTCTTCTGGCATTTGCGCAAGGGCTAACAGGCGCGACGTCTTGGCAAACACTTTACGATTTTGACGAGATTAAAGAGATATTTCACTCGTTCATTCGCGTTTCTTTATTAGCCAATTCATCAAGCCGGAGTTAACTGCCAGTTCAGAAATCTTATCCAGTCCTAAAATGGTCACCCCATCTTCATTGTGACGACAGACACTTTCATCTGCCGTATGAACAACGAAATACATTTCGCTATAAATGCCATTTGCCCGAAACGCCTTGATTGATTCCTCCAGCATGTTGAAGTCTGCCTTTGATTTGACTTGCACGA
>CANIIN010000121.1 GCA_947467405.1 Betaproteobacteria bacterium
GTAATGTCGACCCAGTCGCTGGGGGGAAGTTCCTTGCCAAGCCAGTTCGGCAGATCGGCATTGCCGTTGATGAAAGTCTTTGCCACGGTATCCTGCTCCTTGGAAATGTTGTTTGAATCCCGGGATGACATGAATCCCGGCCTCGAAACGAGGCGCCCCGCTCAAGGGCATTGTCGCCCGCATCGCGAGGGCCTATTCTCCCATCAATCCCTTTTTTGCATTCGCCCTCACGGAACTGTCCCGCCATGCTCAGACACCCTGCGCGCTTCATTGTCATTGGCGCTCTCGCTGCCATGCTGGCCGTGCTGCTTGGCGCGTTCGGCGCGCACGGTTTGCGCAATCTGGTCAGCCCTGCGGGGCTGGCGACTTACCATACCGGTGTCGAATACCACTTCTACGCGGCGTTCGGATTGATCGTCGTCGGCCTGCTGGAGTCGAAGAGACATGACGGAGCGGATGTGACCGCCGCCATGGATCGTGGCCTCGCCTGGGCCGGCTGGCTCATGCTGACCGGAATCGTGATGTTCTCGGGCAGCCTGTACGCGCTGACACTCACGGGCATGCGCTCGTTCGGCATGATTACGCCGCTGGGCGGCGTGTCGTTCATTGCTGCCTGGGCCCTGTTGGCGCGCGCTGCATGGCGTTCAGTCAGATGATTCGATGACTCAGTAAAGAGACAGGCACCATCCGAAGATCCTTATTCCAAGACAATCTTCACGCGTTTTAAGACATTATTTCAATAAAATTTCCGTCATCGTCGCCAGATCACGGAGGCAGCAAGCTCACCACATCGGTCTGCTCCCGCTCCACCGCCAGCTCGCGCGCGGTGCGACCGCCTCGATTGCGCAGAGCAGTGTTGGCGCGCCGCGACAGCAGCACCTTCACAACATCAGCATGCCCGGCGGCGGCGGCGCCATGCAGCGGCGTATTGCCGTTTTCATCCGCTGCATTGACGATGGCTCCGCGTTCCAGCAAGGTGTTTGCCGCCAGCGGGTTTCCGGTCATGGCGGCCCACGCCAGTGGCGTTTCTCCGTTCATGTTGAGGCTGTTGGGTTCGGCACCCGCATCCAGCAGTTGGCGAAGGATGACCGGATCGCCTCGCATGGCGGCGGCATGCAGGGCGGTCTCGCCGTTCCTGGTGCGCAGACGAAGGTCGGTGAGTTCACGGATGAGCAAGGCGAGCACCTCGGAACTGCCGCGCTCCGCGGCGACGAACAGCGGCGGCTCGCCGTCTTCATTGTGCGCAGCCAGGTGCACGCCCTGTTTGGCCAGTTCCTCCAACGCGACCATATTGCCGTCCACAATGTGCTCGAACAGCGCCCTGGCCTGCACCTTCGGGTCGGCAACGGGCTTGCCGTCCACGCCATCCTTGGCGGCAGCCTGAGCTTCGGGTGGTTGCGGCGGAAAGGCCAGATCACGGCGCGGCATGTCTCGCTGCGCAGCGGCCGTGCCGCACAGCATCAACAATGCCGAAGCAGCAACTCTCCACCGTGGAGAAAATCGACGGCCGCCGACGCGGGTGATGCAGCTATCATCGTGGTTCGCCCGGCTGCTGTGCTGACTGGATGAGCTGATGGACATCATGGTGGACGAGTTTAGCAGAGGGTGCCAGCGCAACAGGCTGATGGGTAAGTGAGGGGGCTTGATCATGAGCAAGATGCCGACGAAAAATGACCTGCTCTATAACCCCAGGCTGACTGTGTCCGGCGTACCGGACATCGTCATGCGCTGGCAGAAAGAATCAGCACGGGCCCGAGGCGCCCTGCCGGGCTATCTCGACGTTCCGTACGGTTCGTCGGGTGCCAATCGAATGGATATTTTTCGCGCATCGCCCGCTGCCGGCGCCTGCCGGGGCACGGTGATGTTCATTCATGGCGGCTACTGGCGCGCCTTTGGCAAGCAGGACTTTTCATTCATTGCAACCGAACTCACCCGCGCCGGCGTGACGGTGGCCGTGCCGGATTACTCGCTGTGCCCCCAGGTCACCGTACGCGATATCGTCATGCAGATGGTTCAGGCCGGTGCCTGGCTATATCGCAATGCGTCTAATTTCGGGGCGCCTGCAGGGCGTGTGCACATCGTGGGGCACTCGGCTGGCGGGCACCTGGCGGCCATGCTGCTGGCCTGCCTGTGGCCCCGCTACTCAGCGGATCTCCCGGTTCGAACCATACTCGGCGCGATGTCGATCAGCGGGATCTATGACCTGTCCGCCATCGTCGGCGCGCCCAGCATCAATGATGACGTGCGCCTGACGGCGCAGTCCTGCGTTGAAGTCAGTCCCGGGCTTCTTCCACCGGCCAGTGGGGCAATACTGCACACGGCGCTGGGCAGCCAGGAGATCGGCGGCTTCGCCGTGCAGGACAAACTGATCAGGAAGCGCTGGGGACGAGTCGTGCGTGATCCGATCACCTCCCCCGAAGACAACCATTTCACGGTGCTGGATCGCCTTCTGGAGCCTTCAAGCAGGTTGTTCGAGGCCACGCTCGCCATGCTTGATGACTGAGCAACGCCATGCGCCCGTGGCTGCCAGGGCGCTCTAGCGTCGGACCGGCTGCCACCCGCGCCAATCCGTCCATCCCGCTGTTCTTCCGTCAATAAAAAAGCCGGGCGAACCCGGCTTTTTTATTGACCACCATCAAAGCTTACGCTTCGGCAGCCTTGGACTCTTCCAGCACTTCCGGACGGTCCAGCAGTTCGACCAGCGCCATCGGCGCGTTGTCGCCCTTGCGGAAACCGAACTTCAGGATACGCAGGTAACCACCGGGACGCGTGGCATAACGCGGGCCCAGTTCGGCAAAGAGCTTGGTCACCATGTCGCGATCGCGCAGGCGGTCGAAGGCCAGACGGCGATTGGCCAGTGACGGGCTCTTGCCCAGCGTGATCATCGGCTCAACCACACGGCGCAATTCCTTGGCCTTGGGCAGAGTGGTCGTGATGACCTCGTGTTTGAGCAGCGAGTTGGTCATGTTACGCAGCATCGCGAGGCGATGGCTACTGGTTCTATTGAGCTTGCGCAGTCCAAGACGATGGCGCATGGTTGTTACCTCTCTTCTTTTCTTGTTGCAGCGACTGTTCAGCCGCGGGCGGTTTCAAGACCTGCGGGCGGCCAGTTCTCGAGCTTCATGCCCAGGGTCAGGCCACGAGACGCGAGGACTTCCTTGATCTCGTTCAGCGACTTGCGACCGAGGTTCGGCGTCTTGAGCAGTTCCGTTTCAGTACGCTGGATCAGGTCACCTATGTAATAGATGTTCTCGGCCTTGAGACAGTTGGCCGAACGCACCGTCAACTCCAGGTCATCGACCGGACGCAGCAGGATCGGATCGACCTGCGGGCTCTTCTTCTCTTCGGCGACGGGCGCCGTGCCTTCCAGCGCGGCAAACACCGACAACTGGTCGACCAGGATACGGGCGGCATAGCGGATCGATTCTTCCGGTTCGATGGCGCCATTGGTTTCGATGTCAATGATCAGCTTGTCGAGGTCGGTACGCTGCTCGACTCGCGCCGACTCCACGGCGTACGAGACGCGGCGAACCGGCGAAAAGGATGCGTCCAGAATGATCCGGCCAATGCCCTTCGATTCTTCGGAAATCACGCGCAGGTTTCCGGGAATATAGCCACGGCCCTTCTCGACTTTGACTTGCAATTCGAGCTTGCCGCCGGGCGACAGATGCGCAATGACATGCTCGGGATTGATGATCTCGACGTCGTGGCTGATCTCGATGTCACCAGCCGTCACCGTGCCGTCTCCGGCCTTCTTCAGGGTGAGCAGGGCTTCATCGCGATTGTGCAGACGGAACACGACGCCCTTCAGGTTCAGGAGGATGTCGACGACATCTTCTTGCACGCCTTCGATGGTCGAGTACTCGTGCAGCACGCCAGTGATCTGGACTTCAGTCGCGGCATGGCCGGGCATTGACGACAGCAGGACACGGCGCAGGGCGTTACCGAGCGTATGGCCATAGCCACGCTCGAACGGCTCCATGACGACTCTGGCGTGATTCGGGGCCACTGTCTGAACCTCGATGATGCGCGGCTTCAGGAATCCACTAGTTTGCATGTAGGCTTTCCCCCGGGGTTTGATCGGGCAATTGGGTCGGGAAAAATTCCGCGGCGGCCCGTTTGGGGGCCGCTCGCTTTACTCCGATATTCTTACTTCGAATACAACTCGACAACGAGGCTTTCGTTGATGTTCGAGGGCAACTCGCTGCGCTGCGGCAGGGCCTTGAACTTGCCCTTGAGCGCCTTGACGTCGACCTCGATCCAGTCCGGGAAACCACGCGACTCTGCAGCTTCCGCAGCGGCCTTGATGCGCAGATGGCCACGGGCCTTCTCGGCAACTTCCACCACGTCGCCAGGCTTGACCTGATACGAAGGAATGTTGACGCGGCGGCCATTCACCATGATGCCGTTGTGACGGACGATCTGGCGTGCTTCGGTGCGGCTGGCACCGAAACCCATGCGGTAGGAAACCGTATCCAGACGCGACTCGAGCACCTGCAGGAGGTTCTCACCTGCAACGCCCTTGCGGCGATCCGCTTCGAAGTAGGCGCGACGGAACTGCCCTTCGAGCAGGCCGTAGACGCGACGCATCTTCTGCTTCTCGCGAAGCTGCTTGCCGAAGTCGGACAGACGCTGTCCACTCTTCTGGCCGTGCTGACCTGGCGCATAGCTGCGGCGCTCGATTGCACATTTGTCTGTGAAACACTTCTCGCCCTTCAGGAAAAGCTTCTCCCCTTCACGGCGACACTGACGGCACTTGGGATCTAAATTTCGAGCCATGGAATCCTCTTATGCGGCGACTAGATCCGACGCCGCTTGGGCGGCCGGCAGCCGTTGTGCGGCACCGGTGTTACATCGGAAATGCTGGTGATCTTCAGTCCGAGCGCGTTCAGCGCACGAACAGCGGATTCGCGGCCAGGGCCGGGGCCCTTGATGCGAACTTCGAGATTCTTGACGCCGCATTCCTGCGCTGCGCGTCCGGCCTGCTCGGCTGCAACCTGCGCAGCGAATGGCGTGGACTTACGCGAGCCCTTGAATCCGGCCATCCCCGAAGTCGCCCAGGACAGCGCGTTGCCCTGACGGTCGGTAATGGTGATGATCGTGTTGTTGAAGGAAGCGTGAACGTGCGCGATGCCTTCTGCGACGTTCTTCTTGACCTTCTTGCGTACACGCGTTGTAGCGACTGCTGGCGACTTGGCCATGTGTGCTTTTTCCTCTAAAAACCGTTGGCCGGGGCTGCTGGTTGCTTCCCGGCTTCAATCGAACTGACTCAGCCCTTGCTTGGCGCTGCCTTGCCGGCGATCGCTGCCTTGCGCGGTCCCTTGCGGGTCCGGGCATTGGTGCGGGTGCGCTGTCCACGGACAGGCAGCCCCTTGCGATGGCGCGTGCCACGGTAGCAACCAAGGTCCATGAGCCGCTTGATGTTCATCGACACCTCGCGACGCAGGTCACCCTCGACCGTGATGCGGGAAACTTCTACGCGAAGCTTCTCCATCTCGGTTTCGGACAGGTCCTTGATCTTGGCATTGCCCTTGATACCCGCAGCGACGCATATCTTCTGCGCGCGGGTGCTGCCGACGCCATAAATCGCCTGAAGAGCGATCTCCGCGTGCTGGTGATTGGGTATGTTTACCCCTGCAATCCGGGCCATCCGGTCACTCCATCCAAAGTGGCTACGCCGTTAAGGCGAAAAGCCGAAAATTATACTTCAAAACAATAACTAATGCCATCTTTCCGGAATTTAACCGGACGGACATCAACCTTGCCGTTGCTTGTGACGCGGATCGGTACAGATCACGCGCACGACACCCTTCCTGCGGATTACCTTGCAGTTGCGGCAAATCTTCTTCACCGAAGCCAGTACTTTCATTTCTGCTTCTCCTTCGTTTGTTCCGTTGCTACTTCGCCCGGAACACAATGCGTCCGCGGGTAAAATCGTAAGGCGTCAGTTCAACAGTGACCTTGTCGCCCGGAAGGATGCGAATGTAGTGCATGCGCATCTTTCCGGAAATATGGCCAAGAACGACGTGACCGTTCTCCAGTTTCACCTTGAAGGTCGCGTTGGGCAGATTATCGACAATCTCACCCTGCATCTGGATCACATCTTCCTTGGACATACGTTCGCGCTAAGCCCCTTGTCCTATCGAGCCGGGAAACCCGCGCCCTTGAAATTCGATTTCTTCAGCAGGCTCTCGTACTGGTGAGTCATGACATATGCCTGCACCTGAGCCATGAAGTCCATGGTTACCACGACGATGATCAGCAGCGAGGTTCCTCCGAAGTAGAACGGGACGTTCCACTTCAGAATCAGGAACTCTGGCAACAGGCAAACCAGCGTCACATACAGTGCTCCGGCGAGGGTCAGCCTGAGCAGAATTTTTTCAAGGTAGCGGGATGTCTGGTCGCCAGGGCGAATGCCGGGCACAAAAGCCCCCGACTTCTTCAGATTGTCCGCAGTTTCCTTGGGGTTGTACTGCAACGCCGTGTAGAAGAAGCAGAAGAAAATAATCGCACTGGCGTAGAGCATCACGTAGATCGGCTGTCCTGGCGAAAGCGTTGCGGCAATGTCCTTCAGCCAGTATGTGCCCTCACTTGATCCGAACCAGCCGGCAATGGTTGCCGGGAAGAGAATGATCGAGCTGGCGAAGATGGGCGGGATGACGCCGGCCATGTTGAGCTTGAACGGGAGATGAGAAGACTGACCACCGTAGATCTTGTTCCCGACCTGACGCTTGGCGTAGTTGACGAGGATCTTGCGCTGGCCGCGCTCCACGAAACAGACACCCCAGGTGACGAGCACCACAGCGACGACGATCACAATGGCCGTCAAAGGGTGCATGGCACCGGTCCGGACCAGTTCGAGCAGGCCGGCGATCGAGTTCGGCAGACCAGCTGCAATACCGGCGAAGATGATAATCGAGATGCCGTTGCCGAGACCGCGTTCGGTAACCTGCTCGCCGAGCCACATCAGGAACATCGTACCGGTCACGAGGGTGGTGACAGTGGTGACACGGAACATCATGCCCGGATCCATCACCAAGCCAGGCTGCGATTCGAGCGCAACGGAAATACCGGTTGCCTGAAACAACGCGAGCAGCACAGTGCCGTAGCGAGTGTATTGAGTGATCTTGCGCTGACCGGACTGGCCTTCCTTCTTCAGCGATTCCAGTTGCGGGGACACTGAGCTCATCAACTGCATGATGATCGACGCCGAGATGTACGGCATGATGCCGAGCGCAAAGATGGTGAAGCGAGACAGCGCCCCACCCGAGAACATGTTGAAAAGCCCTAGAATGCCGCCCTGCTGCGTCTGGAAAAGCTCGGCCAGCTTGGAAGGATCGATTCCAGGCACTGGAATATGCGCGCCAATCCGGAA
>CANIIN010000122.1 GCA_947467405.1 Betaproteobacteria bacterium
GACGCCAGTCGTTGCGCCTTCGCCAGTCCATTGGGCGAAAAGTCGAACCCGGTGACCTGCAGGCCTTGTTGTGCGAGCCACACGCCGTTGCGGCCCTCGCCATCGGCAATGGCCAGCGCCGTCATGCCGGGCTTCAGGCGATGCGCCTGTGAGGCCAGGAAGGCGTTGGGCGCAGTACCGAACACGTAGTCGGCGGCGGCAAAGCGCGTGTTCCAGCGCTCCAGTTCAGGATTGGGTTGCATCGAAGCTGCTCCTTGGTAAAAAAATCTGCCGCTGATTGACGCGGATTGATCGGACAGGTCAATGTTCGGGTGTTCCATGTGGTGCTCCGCATGCTCGTTGCAGCTGAGCCGCGCGCCTCACCCCTCACCCCTTGCACGGTGTAGCCATCCGCGTCATCCGCGTCAGTCCGCGGCGGTCTTTGATGACTGCTGCTCCGCTCCGGGCAGATCCCGGCATTCGTTGAAGATGCGCGCCTTGCAGGTGGCGCAGATGGATTGATCGAGTCGGGCCACCACGCCGGAAAAGGCTTCGCTCTTGCTGCGGAACACGCGGTCGGTGCCGATGTCCTTCATGTAGCCGCCCCGTTGCAGCGTGGCGATGACCGGCTTGCGCGGGCTGTACAGATAGACCGCGCCGCCATCGGCCAGGCGCCGCCTGGTTTCGCGCCCGATCAGGTCGGCGCCGGACATGTCGATGGTGTTGATGCTCTTGGACATCAGCAGCAGGTGCTTCTGTTCCGGCCGCTCCTTGCGCAGCGCGTCAAAGTAATCCTCCACGTGGCTGACCGCGCCGAAATAGATGGATCCTTCGATGCGCAGGATCTTGGCCTGCGGACACTCCTGCAGGCCGGGCTCCACTTCGGCCATGCGACGGTCGGCATGGCGCGGATCGGGGATGAGGCTGCGCAGCGTCGGGCGCGACGAGCGGTAGAGATAGGCCACCAGCGATGCCGCGACACCGGCCAGGATGGCCACCTCCAGGTCGAGCAGCAGGGTCGCGGCGAACGTCACGCCGAGCACCATGGCGTCGTCGCGATTGGTGCCGAGCGTGCGCCGGATGTACGCCACATCGACCAGGTTCCACGCCACGAACATCAGCACACCGGCCACCGTGGCCAGCGGCAGCGATCCGGCCAGCGGGCCGAAGGCCATCAGCAGAATGATCAGGAAACCCGCCGACATCACGGCCGCCAGCGGCGTGCGCGCGCCGGCTTCGAAGTTGATGCCACAGCGGTTGACGGACGCGCTGGAGGGGAAGCCGGAGAACAGTCCTGCGGCTATGTTGGCCAGACCCTGGCCGATGAACTCCTGGTTGTTGTCCAGGCGCTGTCCCGAGCGCATGGCGATGGCGCGTCCGATTGATATGGCTTGTGTCAGCGCGAGCAGGGTGACGGCGACCGCGCCGCCGGCCAGCGATTGCAGGGTGCCGAGGGAAAAATCCGGCACGGAAATCGGGGGCAGCGATCCGGACAGCGCACCCAGCATCTCGATGCCGCTGCGTTCGGCGCCCAGGGCACGATGCAGAATGGCACCGGCCAATCCGCCAACCACTGTTGCCGTGAAGATGGCCGGGAAGCGCGGCAGCCAGCGGCGCGATGCCAGACCTGCCGCCACCGTGACTCCCGCCGTGAGCAAAACCCAGGGCTGGGTATCGCCCAGGCGAACCCAGGTGTTCGATACGAGCTGGATGAACGAGGCGGCGGCGGGGATGTGGATACCGAGCACCACATGCAACTGGCTGGCTGCGATGAGCACGCCGACCGCCGCGGTAAATCCCACGATCACCGAGTCGGCCATGAAGTTCACCAGCGCTCCAAGCCCGGTCACACCCAATGCGACCATCATCAGGCCGCACAGGAAGGCCAGCGTGACGGCCAGTTGGATATATTGTGGCGACCCGGGCGCGGCCAGCGGCGCGAGCACGGCAAAAACCATCAGCGACACGGCGTTGGTCGGTCCCGAGACCGCATGCATGGACGACCCGAACAGGGCCGCCACCACGGTGGGCACCATGGCGCAGTACAGGCCGTATTCGGGAGGCAATCCGGCCAGTGTGGCAAAAGCCACGCCCTGCGGCACGACGGCGATGGCGCCGATGAGTCCGGCCAGCGCATCGGCGCGCAGCGTGCCGGCGTTGACCTGATGCCACCAGGTGAGGAACGGAAGGAGTTGCTTCATCAGGTCGTCGCGTCGCCAGTCAGGTTGAGACGCGAACATACCTCATCACGACCCTTGCCGGTCAGCGGCATGGCGTGACGTGCGCCGCGGACGCCGGGGCGGCAGTCGGAAGGCGGCCGGCCATGCCGGCCAATGCGACGGGCGTGTCAGCCCTTTTTCGCTTCCATCGGGCAGGTATTCATGCCCAGCAGGGTGTACAGCGGGCAGAAACCCATGGCCGCGGTGGCGAGCGGAACAATGCCGATCCAGCCCCACACGCCGATGGTGCCGGTGACCGTCAGGCCGATGAGGGCCAGGCCGATGACGACACGGATGGCTCGATCAATATTGCCGGCGTTCTTTTTCATGCTGTTCTCCCGTGGTGAGTATTCAATGGTGAATATTGAAGGTTGAATGGAATGAACTTCAAGCGCATAAGCGTGTGTTGATTCCGCACTAGTCCTGCCGCCAGCCTTCAACTGTAGCGCGACAGGATGTCCGTGACGTGGCGCACCCCGTCACGGGACTTCTTCGAGGCCGGTCCGTGCTCCTGCTCCATCTGCTGTTCGAGCATGCAGCCGACCATGACGTGAAAGGCCTTTTCCAGCGCGCGTCGCGCGGCCGACATCTGCTGCGCCACCGCTTCGCATGAAGCCTCGTTCTCGATCAACTGCTGTACGCCGCGCAACTGTCCCTCGACGCGCTTCAGGCGCAGGATCAGCGCGCGCTTGTCGTCGTCCTGCGTCATGGGGAGCATGGGTTTGTTTGAGTCGTTGGCTGGCTTGGTCGACATGCTGCTCATTCCCTTTTCTTGACATTTGTCATGTTGAACAATCTTGATTTCCGTACTATGAACGATCTTGATTTCCGTACTATACTCCCCATAGTATAAAAAGCAAGCCCCCGGCGCGCCAGCGCCAAACCCGGGGTGGCACGATCGAGAGCCCCTGCAACCGGAGCAGCAACCATGACCTGGACAGTACAAGTAGAGAACATCAAGTGCGGCGGATGCGCCCGCTCCATAGAGAAATCCATCTCGACTATCCCTGGCGTGGAAGGCTTGTCGATCAATGTCGAAGCCAATGAAGTCACTATTGACGGTGGCGACTCGCTGCGCACCGCAGTACTGGAGCGCCTGGAAGAACTGGGTTACCCGGAGCGTGGCGCGGTGGCCGGTTTCGACGCTGCAGCCGCCAAGGCCAAGTCGTTTGTCAGTTGCGCCATAGAGAAAGTGAGCTGAATATCATGCTATTCGACCGTCAAGCGGCAAATATACCCCCTGGGGGTATCAAGCGAATCTGGAGCGGTCCCGCTCGGCTCGCGGCGGCCATGCTGGTTGGCGTGTCTGCGGGCATGGCGGCGTTTTCAGTCATGGCGCAGGCGCCCGTTGCGCAGGTTGCGACCTCCAAGCCCGCCACTTCAGCGCAGTTGGCGACGGCGGTGATCGATGCCCGCGCCAGCGAAGCCGGCATCCTGGTGGACGGCGTCGTCGAAGCCGTGCGCCAGGCCACCATCGCCGCGCAGATACCCGGTCGCATCCTGGAATTGCGCGTCGAGGCCGGCGCGGTGGTGGCAAGGGGGCAGGTACTCGCCCTCATCGACGAACGCGAAGTGGCACAGGTGGCCGCGGCCGGTGAAGCGCAGGTGGCGCGGGCCCAGGCCGATCTGTCCGCGGCACGCGTCAATCTCGATCGCACCAAGTTGCTGGCCGACAAGAAGTTCGTCAGCGCGGCGGCGGTGGACAAGGCGCAGGCCGATTACGACGCCGCTGCGGCGCAGGTTGCCACCATGAAGGCCGGCGCCGGACAAAGCGGCGCGATGAAGTCCTACGCGACCATTACCGCGCCGTTCGCGGGCGTGGTCAGTATCCGTCATGCGCAGTTCGGCGATACCGTGCAGCCCGGCATGCCGCTGTTCACGATGTTTGAGCCGGGCCGCCTGCGGGTCGTGGCCAGCGTGCCGGAGACGCAACTGCGCGACGCCCGTACCGCGAAGACCGGTTCCATCGAACTCGCGGGGCTGGACAAGCTCATTGGCCCGGTGGCCATGATCGTGCAGCCCGTCACCGACCCGCGCACGCATACCGGCACGCTATGGCTGGACCTGCCGGGTTCTGTCGCCGGCATCAGTCCCGGCTCGTTCGCCCGCGTGCGCTTTGCCGGCAGCAGCCGCAGCGTGGGGGCGAAGCAATTGCTGGTGCCATCCCAGGCTGTCGCGCATCGCAGCGAGGTCGACGGAGTCTATGTTGTCGATGACAAGGACGGCATCCGCTTCCGCCAGTTGCGCCTTGGGGAGCCAGCCGGCCGTGTCGATGGTCACGACAGCATTGAAGTGCTGGCGGGCCTGCAGGCCGGTGAGCGCATCGCGCTCGATCCGGTGGCGGCGTTGGCGCAGTTGAAGCGCGTTGCTGCAGCGGCAAAGTAAGGCAGGGCACAGACCATGAACAATCTCGTATGAACAATCTTGGAGCGGCCGGCCGCATCAGCCGATTCTTCATCACCTCGCAGCTCACGCCGCTGATCGCGCTGGTGGCCATGCTGCTGGGCATCTTTGCGGTCGCGGTCACGCCGCGTGAGGAAGAGCCGCAGATCAACGTCACCATGGCCAATGTGCTGGTGGCCTTCCCCGGCGCATCGGCGCGCGACGTCGAAACGCTGGTGGCCACACCGGCCGAGCAGGTGCTGTCGCAGATCAAGGGCATCGAGCACGTGTTCTCGGTGTCCAAGCCGGGCATGGCCGTGATGACGGTGCAGTTCAAGGTCGGCGAAGACCGCACCCAGGCGCTGGTGCGCCTGTACGACACCATCTATTCCAACAAGGACTGGATCTCGCCCAACCTCGGCGTGGGTGAACCCATCATCAAGCCCATGGGCATCGACGACGTGCCCATCGTCAGCCTGACGCTGTGGACCAAGGACAGCGAACGCGGCGCTTTTGATCTGGAACGCGTGGCGCATGCCGCCGAAATCGAACTCAAGCGCGTGTCCGGCACGCGCGTGGTGCAGACCATCGGCGGTCCGGGCCGCGCGGTGCGCATCCTGCTCGACGCCGAGCGCCTGCAGGGTTCGCGCGTCACCGCGCAGGATGTGCGCAACGCCCTGCTGGCCGCCAACGTGTCGCTGCCGGCCGGCAGCCTGGTGGGCAACAACCGTGAAACGCTGGTCGAGGCCGGCACCTTCCTCGGCTCCGCCACCGACGTCGCCAAGGTCGTGGTCATGCAGCAGGGTGGTCGCACTGTGCTGGTGGAAGATATCGCCAAGGTGGTCGACGGATCGGGCCTGCCGACGCGTTACGTGTGGCATGGCATCGGCCAGGGCGCCGTCGTCGCGGGAAAGGCGGCCGACAAGGCCGATGCCGCTGCGTCCGGAACCGAGTACCCCGCGCTCACTATCGCCATTTCCAAGAAGTCCGGCGAGAACGCGGTGGATGTCGCCGAGCGGCTGGTGAAGCGCGTCGAGCAACTGAAGGGCAGCGTCATTCCCGACGGCGTGCAGGTGTCGCTCACCCGCAACTACGGCGAAACCGCCAACGACAAGGCCATGAAGCTGATCCAGAAACTCATCTTCGCCACGCTGTCGGTGGTGGTGCTGGTGTGGGTGTCGCTGGGTCGGCGCGAGGCGGTGATCGTCGGCGTGGCGGTGCTGCTCACGCTGGCGGCGACGCTGTTCGCCTCCTGGGCGTGGGGTTTCACGCTCAATCGCGTGTCGCTGTTCGCGCTGATTTTCTCCATCGGCATCCTGGTCGACGACGCCATCGTGGTGGTGGAGAACATCCACCGCCATCGCGACCATGCGGCCGATTCGCTGCAACTGATGATTCCGCTGGCAGTCGATGAAGTCGGCGGGCCGACCATCCTCGCTACTTTCACGGTCATCGCGGCGCTGCTGCCCATGGCCTTCGTCAGCGGCCTGATGGGGCCGTACATGAGTCCCATCCCGATCAACGCCAGCATCGGCATGCTGATCTCGCTGGCGGTGGCCTTCATCGTCACGCCGTGGCTGGCGCTGCGGCTGCTCCCCAGGCACCATGTCGTCCACGCGGAGACTCGCGAGAGCCGGACCGACCGTTTCTTCAACCGCGTCATGCGGCCGTTCCTGCGCGGCAAGGACGGCGCGCCGGCGCGGCGCAAGCTGTTCGTCGGCATCCTCGTGCTCATTCTTGGCAGCGTGTCGCTGGCAGTGGTGAAGCTGGTGGTGCTGAAGATGTTGCCCTTCGACAACAAGTCGGAATTCCAGGTGGTGGTGGACATGCCCACCGGCACGGCGCTGGAAGAAACCTCGCGGGTCCTGCACGAGATGGGCGCTTATGTGGCGACCGTGCCGGAAGTGACCGACTACCAGGCCTACGCCGGCACCAGTGCGCCGATCAATTTCAACGGCCTGGTGCGGCAGTACTATCTGCGTGCGCTGCCGGAACTGGGCGACCTGCAGGTCAACCTCGTCGACAAGCATCACCGCCATCGCAAGAGCCATGACATCGCGCTGGCGGTGCGGCCCGGCATCGAGGCCATTGCGCGGAAATACGGCGCCACCGCCAAGGTGGTGGAAGTGCCGCCCGGTCCGCCGGTGATGTCGCCCATCGTGGCCGAGATCTACGGTCCGGATTACGCCGGCCAGTTGCAGGTGGCGCAGTCGCTCAGGAAACTCTTCGAAGCCACGCCCGACATCATCGATGTCGACAGCAGCGTCGAGGAAGATGCGCCCAAGTGGGTGCTGCGCGTCGATCGCCACAAGGCGGCGCTGGCCGGCGTGGCGCAGCGCGATATCGTCGCGGCGTTGCGCACCGCGCTGTCCGGCGACGAGGTCACGCCCATCCACGACGGTCGCGCCAAGTACGAAGTGCCGGTGCGCATCAGCCTGCCGCCGACGCAGGCCGACCGCATCGAATCCATCCTCAAGCTGCGCGTGCGCGCGCAGGACGGCACGCTGGTGCCGCTGTCGGAGTTGGTCACCGCCGCCCAAGGTCAGCGCGACAAGACCATCTATCACAAGGACCTGCTGCCGGTGGCCTTCGTCTACGCCGACATGGCCGGCAAGCTGGACAGCCCACTGTACGGCATGTTCGGCATGCGTTCCGACGTCGCCAAATTGCAGGCCCCGCAGGGAGGCACGCAGTTTGGATCAATTGCCGAGACCTTCATCAGCCAGCCTGACGATCCGTACGCCGGCTACTCGCTGAAGTGGGACGGCGAATGGCAGGTCACCTACGAGA